>CANHBU010000035.1 GCA_947458345.1 Comamonadaceae bacterium | reverse complement strand
CTTGGCGGCGCAAATTTACGCTGGGCTCGACGGCATCGCCCGAGGCGCGCTGCCGGCGCCGGCCACCGAATCGCCTTACGCGCAGGGCGCCGAGCATGCGCCGCGCATTCCTGGGCAGCTCAGCCAGGCGCTTGAGGCGATGGCTCAAAACCCGGTGTTGTGCGCTGGCCTGGGCGCCCAATTTGTCGACCACTACCGGGTCATCAAGCAGCTCGAGCAAGACCGCTACGACGCGGCCAGCGACAAGCTGGAGTTCACGCGGCGCGAGTATTTTGGTCGCATCTGAGCAGTCGCACCAGAGCAGTCGCTTCTGAGCAGTCGCATCTGAGCGCCCGCTCCAGGATGCTGCCCGCACGGCGTCAGCGCCTGCCAGGCGCCGCGCCCTGGCGCATCAGTCGGCCTTGGCCCCGACGTCCCGGGCGATCTTGGTCCACTTGGTGATCTCGGTGTCGATGAAGCGGCCAAACTGCGCGGGTGTTCTGCCGATGGGCTCGAGCCCGCCGCCGGTCAGCTTGCTGCTGATCGCTGGCATGGCCATCACCTTGTTAAAGGCCTCGTTGATGCGCCTGACCACATCGGCGTTCATGCCCGCCGGACCCGCCAGCCCTTGCCAGGCGGTGGTCTCAAATCCAGGCAGGCCGCTTTCGGCGATGGTGGGCAGACTCGGCGCGTTGGGCGAACGCTTGGCCGTAGCCACGGCCAGGGCGCGCAGCCGGCCGGTTTGCACGTGTGGCATGAGGTTGGCCTGATCGCCCAGTACCACCTGAATCTGTCCGCCCAGCGCGTCGGTGACCATCGGGCCGCCGCCCTTGTAGGGCACATGGATCATGTCGATGCCCGCCTGCGCCTTGAGCAGCTCGGTGCCCAAATGCGGCAAGCTGCCGCTGCCGGCCGAGCCGTACGACAGCTTGCCCGGATTGGCCTTGGCGTATTGCACCAGCTCGGCGACGGTTTTGACCGGCAAGCTGGGATGGACGACCAGCACATAGTTGACATCGACCGTGCGCACGATGGGCGTGAAGTCCTTGCGCGGGTCGTAGGGCATCTTGTCGTAGATGCCCACGTTGATCGCCAGTGAGGCGATATTGCCCAAGAGCAGGGTGTAGCCGTCGGGCGCAGACTGGGCCACCTGGCCGGCGCCGACCATGCCGCTGGCACCGGCCCTGTTTTCAATGAGCACTGGCTGGCCCAGCGCATCGGCCAGCGCCGGTTGCACCGCCCGCGCAAAAAAGTCGACCGCCCCACCCGGCGGAAAGGGCACCACCACCCGGATCGGTTTGTTGGGGTAGGCCTGAGCCCAGGCGGCCAGGCCCATGAAAGCGGCTGCCGCAAAGACCATCACTTGTCGGGCGATCGAATGAATACGCATGGTGTTTTCCTCCTGAAAGGCCAGTGTAGACTGCAAATTTACGTTCTCAAAGGTGCCCCGATGGCTGCAAGCCTGGAAGGAATCGATTGCTGGGTGCTGCGCGCGCCGATCGCCGAGCCCGTGGCCAATGCCTTTGGTGCCATGAGCAACCGGCCGGCTGTGTTTCTTCGGCTGCGCGACAGCCACGGCGTCTGCGGCTGGGGCGAGGTGTTTTGCAACTTTCCGCAAGTCGGTGCCGAACACCGCGCGCGCTTGGTGCGCAGCCTGTTTGTGCCCATGCTCAAGGGCGCCACGGCCCAAGACCCCGATGCGGTGCGCGCGCTGCTTGATCGCCGCACACGGCAGATGGCGATCCAGTGCGGCGAGCCCGGACCGTTTGCGCAGATCATTGGCGCGGTTGACCAAGCCCTGTGGGATATGGCTGCGCGGCGCGCGGGCGTGCCGCTGTGGCGTTTACTCGGCGGGCGCAGCGGCCGGGTGCGGGTCTATGCCAGCGGCATCGGTCCCGACAAGGTCGTCGAAGTGGCCCTGGCCAAGCGGCAAGAGGGTTATCGCGCCTTCAAGCTCAAGGTGGGTTTTGATGCCGAGCGCGATCGCTCCAACCTGGCGGCGATGCGCGAAGCACTGGGCGATGAGGCGGTGATCATGTGCGATGCCAACCAGGCCTGGTCGCCCGAGCAGGCTGGCGAGCACATTGCACAGCTGGCGCCTTACCGGCCCTATTGGATCGAAGAGCCGATCGGCGCCGACCAGCCCCATGAGGCTTGGAGCGAGCTGGCGCGCGGCAGCGCCATACCGCTGGCCGCCGGCGAAAACTTGCGCGGGCAGGGCGCTTTTGAGCAGGCCATTGACGCGGGCTACCTGCGCTTTGTTCAGCCCGATGTCGGCAAATGGGGCGGCATAGGCGGTGGCTTGGCTGTGGCCCGCCTGGCCCGTGCGCGGGGCATGGCCTACTGTCCCCACTGGCTCGCCGGCGGCATCGGCTTGGCGGCGAGCATGCATGCCCTGGCTGCTGCCGATGAGGACGGCTGGGCCGAGGTCGATGCCAACCCCAATCCGCTGCGCGAGCGAGTCTTTGCGCCGCCCGTCATCGATGGCTGCGTCAGCCTGTCAGAGGCACCCGGTCTGGGCGTCGAGCCCGACCTGCAAGCGCTTGCCGCTTACCAGGTCGACTTTTAGCGCCGGGGTATCGCGGGGTCTCGAGGGGTATCGCGCGGAATCAATGCGCACCAGTACGCATCAGCACGCATCAGTGCTCGAATTGCCCCGGGCGGGCCGCCGCGCAATTGGGTCGGGGCGCGCCTAGCGCATAAAGAAGAAGTCGCCCAAGGTCTGGTCGTAGGTCGCAGGCACTTGCTCGTGGCCCACGGATTTGGCCAGTTCGACCACCTGGGTGCGCACGCTGCGCACCACCCGATCGAGTGGCACGCCGGGCTTGAGCATCTCGCGCAGGAAGACGCGGGTGAACAGCCCGTTGGGATTTTTGTCTTTGTCGTTGAGCCGGTCGAGCGCTTCCTGACCTGAGCCCGCCGAAAAAATCACCATCTGGCCGCTGGCAGCTTGGGGCGCGGCAAGCCCGCGGCCGCCAAGAGCTCGGCCGTTGGACTTGAGCGGGTTGTTGCGGCAGGCATCGATCACTGCCAGGCTAAAGCGCTGCCTGCGCTCGCTCAGGTCGTCGAGCACGCGCTGAAGCCCAATCGCCTCGTCCTTGACCTGTTCTTCCGATTGACCGCGGATGTCGACCGGCAGAAGGTAATTGGCCGCCCCGATCTGGACCCCGTGCCCTGCAAAGAACAGCACCACCTCGTCGCCACCCTGAATTTCTGCACGGAAGTTGCGCAGCGCCTCTTTCATGCCGCGTTCGGTCAGGTCCAACTGCAGCCAGACCTTAAAGCCCGTGGCCTCGAGCGCCTTGGCCATTGCGCGCGCATCGGAGCGGGCATTGTCCAGGGTTGAGACGCTGCGATAACTATCATTGCCCATGACCAAAGCCAGGCGGCGTATGCCGTTTGTGATGGCGGCGGGGCGTTGGCTGCTCGCTTGCACCACCGGGGCCGACTCGCGCACCTGCGCTGTTTGCTCCGCCGCGTTTTGTTCTCGCGCCGGCGGGGGCACAACGCTGGCCTGCGGGGGGCGAGGTGCTGGCTCGGCTGGCTTGGCGCGATCGGCCTGCGCCAGCGGGCTCTCGCGCTCAAGCTTGGGTGCCTGGCTTGCAGCCGGTCGACTGGCGCTCAGCGAAGTCGCGCTTTGCGCGGCAAACTCAAAGCGCTTGGGGTCGATCGCAAAGGCCTCGGCCAGATTGCCACTGCGCCAGCGACCCGACCGCGCCACGCTGCCATTGGCGCGGTACTCGATGCCCAGACCGTTGAAGTCACCGTCTTGGAACTCGCCCACGAATTTCTCGCCGTCGGCATAGGTAAAGCTGCCCCGGCCGCTGCGCAAGCCGTTGCGAAACTCGCCCTCGTAGACGTCGCCGTTGGCAAAGCTGTAGCGGCCCTGACCATTGGGTTTGCCATCGCGAAAATCACCGGCGTAGCGGTTGCGGTTGGCAAAGAAAAACTCGCCCTGGCCGTGGTACTTACCGTCTTTGAACTGACCGACGTACCGGTGCCCCTCAGGAAAGGTCTCGTTGCCGTGGCCATCGGGCAGGTCATCTTTGTATTGCCCGATGTACTGGTAGCCGCTGGCCAGCACCTCCATACCAGGGCCGTTGAGCCGTCCATTGCGAAACTCGCCCGCCTGCTTGTCGCCATTGGAATGGGTGATGGCACCGATGCAGCCATCCCACCGGGCCGTTAGGTGCGAGCCTTGACAGGCCGGCAAAGCCGACTGGGCCCCACCCCACAGGGGCAGGCCCAAAATAAGGCCAACAAAAAATCGCTTAAGCAAGGTTTGCATCAATCCGCCTTGTCACCGCCGGCAAGTTTCGTCATCGTGAGTCGCCCCTCGCCAAGGCGCCCCACGATGACAACCAGCGACGTGTCAGCCCTGACAATGGCCGCCGCGACGCGGCCACCACCAAGATAACGGAGCCTTGTCGAGGATGCCCCAGCGCGCACCACCCGACAGTTTATTGCCAACTGTGACAAATTGCTTACATTTTTCCCGATGTCCGAGTCCGTCATGGCCGTCCATCGCTGCGCGCCCTGATCGCCACAAGAATGCAGGCAACAAGCTCACCGCCTCCAACGGTATCTCGCTGCGGCCTGATCAAGAAAAAAGCGCCCGTAACGCGCTTGTTGGATCGTTGAACGCATGCACGGACAGCGATTTATAACCAGGTGCCACGCCAAGGACGATGCCATTGCTCGATACCTGGCACTTGGAGCAAAGACTCCAATGATGTCAATTTCCTCCGGCTGTGCCGCTTGAGCAGATGGCTTCCGATACATTTGTGGGCTCATCAACGGCTGCGGTCGATGTCGTGGAACTGCCCAAAGCACATCTCCAACCGTTTGTTTGTCCTATGGGGCGCTGCCATAAAGAGCGTCCGCATGAATGAGTGAGCTGGGAATGGGGATGCTCAGAAAAATACTCGCTTTTGTCTTGTTGGCGCTAAGCGCCGCCGCGGCGTCTTCGCGTGAACCAGTGAGCGAGCGGTCTTGGGTCGAGGACCCGACCGGCACCATGACACTCGCACAGGTGATGGCCGCCCCGCAGCAGCCGCTTACCGACTCTTATTTTGGGCAAGGGTTCAGTACCTCGGCCTTCTGGATTCGCGTCAGGATAGACCCGGCCAAATGGCCGGATGCCCCGCCGGACAAACCGCTGGTGATACGGTTGCAGCCGGTCTTCCTCGATGAGTTTGAGTTGCACGATCCTTTGGCGGCTGCTGGCACGGTGAGATACACCGGCGATAGGCACTCATGGATTCTGGATGATTACCAATCCCTGAACAACAATTTTGTAGTTCCCAGGGGCAGTGCGCCCAGAGACATCTGGCTGCGCCTGCAAACGGTTACATCCACGTTCAGCTCCGTCGAAGTTCTTGACCTCGAGACGGCCCAGCGAAAAGATTTCAGGCAGCTGATATGGAGCCTGGTCTATCAATCGGTCCTTCTCATTTGCATGGGGTGGGGGGTGCTGTCGTGGCTGAGCACCCGGGACAGGCTGGTCAAGCTCTATGTCGTCCGAGAGTTTTTCATGACCGCCTATGCCCTGGTCATCCTCGGCCATTGGCGGGTGCTGGGCGCCGATTTCTTGCCGCCCGAATCGATAGACACGGTGGGCAACTGGGGTATTTGGGCCGTCCCGCTGGTGTTTATATGGTTTGACATTCACTTCTTGTCGGAATTCAAGCCCCATCCACATCTGCTCAAAGCGCTCTATGGTTTTTGGTGGGCTTTTTTATGTGTTTTTTTGGCCGGCGTGTTTGGATACGCAGCTTGGGCTTTCAGGATCTCGGCTGTTTTGTTGACCTTGTGCTTTTTCATGGTCTTGCTGGTGGCCATGTCCACGCGCGTCTGGTCCGATGCCAACGCGCAGAAAAAACCTGTGGTCTCAAAAGCCGCGCTGATTGGTTTTTATCTTTTTGTGGTGCTCCTCGGCGTTTTCAATCGCCTCAACACGATGGGCATCATTTCAAGCCCTCTTGACATCTGGAGCCTGCTGCTTCTGCACCCTTTACTTGGTAGCCTGCTGATGGTGGCCGTGTTGCAGTTACGAGCACAACAGCAATACAAGTTGCACCAGCAAGCCGAGTGGCGCATTGCACTGGCCGAAAGAGTCGCTCAAGAGGAAAAATCCAAGCGCCAAGAGCAACAGCGCTTTCTGGCGATGCTGGGGCATGAACTACGCAATCCGCTGTCTGCTGTGAATTTTTTGGCTGACGCACAGACTCGAGAGGGCAAGCAGATTCGCCGAGCCGTTCAGGACATGCGGCTCGTGATTGAGCGCAGCGTTCAGGCAGAGCGCCTTGACGACGGCGGGTTTAGTCCTCGGTTCGCAGCCACACAACTGCCAGCTCTGGTGGACGAGGTGATCCAGCGGGCGAACTCGGATCGCTTGCAGGTAACTGTTAAGGACTTGCCGGCGGCCATTGAGACCGACAGCGTCCTCCTGTCGGTGGTGCTGGCTAACCTCGTGGACAACGCACTGAAGTACAGCCCCGAGAACTCTGTCGTCAGCTTTCACGCGAGCCTACTGACTGGGCATCAGCCGCCCATGGTTCGTTTCTGCGTGACTAATGCCGTTGGCACTGCAGGCATGCCCGACAGAGACCGATTGTTTGAAAAGTACTACCGAAGTCCAGCGGCTCAGCACCAAGTCGGCTCTGGACTGGGGCTCTACTTGGTGCGCGGCTTGGTGGGGTCGCTGGGGGGAACCATTGACTGTCGCTCTTCGCAGGGTGATGGTGGCCCGCATCTTGTTTTTGAAGTGCTACTGCCAATTGCTCCCCCCACCAGTCTTGCTGCGTAAGGATGGTGATCGTTTGGGTTTTGTCGGTTTTCGAGGTGTAAGCTGTCCGAAGTGCTTCGGTCATGAACTTTGCAATCCCACCCTATGCCGAACAAAGTCTTGAACATTTTGATCGTTGAAGACTACGACGTCTTGCGCGACGCCATGGTCAGGACATTGACCCGTGCGGGCCATCGGGTTCTGGGCGTAGGCAGGGCCGAAGACGTTGACGAAATGCCCATGGGTTGCTTGCCCGACCTCTACATCATTGACCTGAACCTGCCTGGCGAAGATGGTCTGAGGCTGGTGCGCAGAATCCGGGCGAGCGCACCGCTCACAAAAATTGTGTTGGCAACCGCCCGAACGTCTGTTGTGGACAAGGTGGCTGGCTATGCCGCCGGCGCTGACATCTACCTGCCCAAGCCGGTGGCACCCGAAGAACTGGAGGCGATTGCCCAAAGCCTGAGCGAGCGTAGGCTCACCCATGAGGCGGCCAGCCCCAACAAGCTGCTGCTGTGGTCCCGCAAACTCACCCTCGAGGGGCCGCAGCAGGCCGCGCTTTTACTGACCCCCGCTGAAGTCAATGTCCTCGGAGCGCTGGCTCGCGCACCGAACCAGTCACTCGAGCACTGGCAGGTTGCAGAGCATTTGGGTGTTGACATCGCGGTCAGCAAGGACAGCCAGGAGGTACGGATGGGGCGTTTGCGAAAAAAGCTGCTTGCGTGTGGCTCAGGCGCTCCTGGCATCAAGGCCATTCGTGGATACGGCTACCGATTGCTGTGTGACATTGAAGTGCGTTAGCTGCTGGCAGGCGCCAGCCAGGATCACGACGATCAGACAAACCCATCTCCAGCAGACCCGTCAGTTCCGGGGAAGCCACTGACGCTGTTGGTTAATGTTGGCTAACAGCGATTTAACCTTTCTAGACTTCTTTCACAAAAATTTACGTTTTTGCTGAAAGGATGATTGAGCCATGAATAGGATTTATTCGCTGGTGTGGTCGGCGGCCCGTGGGGGCCTTGTGGTGGTTTCCGAGTGCGCGAAAAGCCCAAGAGGTGGAAAACCCGGTCTTGGTGCGGGATCTCCGTCCGTGCGTCTGAGCAGCTACTTTTCTTTGAAGCCAGCCTTCGTGGCCTTGCTTTGCGCTTTTCCGGTCGCGAGCGCATTGGCCCAGTCCACTGCTACGACTTGGACTGCCACCAATACGGCGGGGGTGCCCGCAGGGGCGGCCGTGAACGTGTCCGGGTCATTAGGTACATCAAATGTGGCGCTGACCACGCGCCAGTACATGAACGCTGGGGGTGTATTTTCAAGTAACTGGACCAGCCTGCTGCCAAGCTCTTATCAACCGATTTCAGGACAAGGGTCCATTGCATTGGGCTACGCAGTTGGTTCCGCCGCAACCCAGACGTTTTCGTTTTCCCAGGCTGTGACGGACCCTGTGTTGATGTTTAATTTCGTGGATCGGGCGACCTATGACTTCAGCGGTCTGACCTTGGCCTCATCGCCGATCACGTACTCGTCGAGCGCGGTTCAGGGCTCGTTTAGCAGTGGCGTTCTCAGTATCACGACGGCAAACAATCTCGGCGGGGATGGCTTCAGTGTGCGGCTGCTGGGTAATTACACCAGTGCCTCGTCGTTTTCTATCTCCTTGACCTCGGGCAGTCAGGACAGTGTTGGATTTGGCATTGCGACTTTGACCTCGCAATTGCCCAGTACCCCCAACCCAGTCACCATCCGTCCGATCAATGCGAACAACGACGTCACCTCTGGCTTGGGCACCGTGACTTCCCGGGTCTTTGACGGCGGCACCTTGCTTCTTGCAGCCAACAACGCTGACGCCTTCACCATCACCAACCTGGGCGGCGCCATGAACGTGGCCACGGGCGCGGTGACAGCTTCGGGCGTGATCTCCAACGAGCCCCTGAACGCGGGCATGCTCAGGAAAACCGGCGCTGGCCGCCTGGTGCTGAGCGCGAACAACACCTACTCGGGTGGAACCACGGTGGAAGCCGGCACGCTGCAGATCTCGACCATGGACAACCTGGGCTCAGGCGCCGTGGCGCTCAATGGCGGCACCTTGGCCGTCACCGAGACCATCGCCACCACCCGCGCTGTGGCTGTGGGCGCCAACAACGGCACCGTGAGCGTGGCCAGCGGCACAGACCTCACCGTCTCCGGCGTGGTCTCGGGCGCAGGCGCGCTCAACAAAACCTCTGCAGGCAGCTTGATCTTGAGCGGCGCCAACACCCACACGGGCACCTTGGGGGTCAACCAAGGCACCCTGGTGCTCAATGGCAGCACTGCCTCTTCAGTGATGACTGTCAGCGCTGGCGCGGTGCTGACAGGCAGCGGCTCCACCGCGGGCCGCGTGGTCTTGTCGGGCTCGGTCAGGCCGGGCAACTCTCCTGGCACCTTGTCGGTGGCAGGCGACTTCAGCATGAACGCTGGGTCAAGCTTTGACGCGGAGTTGGATGGACGCACTTACTCAGCCGCCGGCGGCGCTGGAGCCTTTGACCGGATCGCGCTTACCGGCGCCAACTCGGTCTTTACGGCTGGCGGTCAAATTGCGCCTGTGCTGCGGGGCATTTCTGCACCGGCTGACAACACCTTCACGCCTGTGGTGGGTGACGCCTTCAGGGTGGTGACCATGGCCAACGCCAACGGGGTGGACGGGACTGGCTTTTTCAGCGTGACCGACCCCACGGCCGGCATGCCCACCAACACCCGCTTTGACGTGATTTACGGCGCCAGCCACATCGACTTGGTGTTGACCCCCAAAAACTTGGAGCTTTTTGCCCAGCCTTACGGAATTCGTAACATGGTCAATGCCGCCCGTGCGTTTGATGGCATCCGCCCTGCGCAAGGCACGCGCAGCACAAGTGACACGCACAAGCTCTTCAATGGCTTGTATGGCCTGGCCGCCGAGCCTTTGGCCAAAACGGTGCTGCAAGCCTCAGGTGAGATTCATGCCTTTGCCCTGTCGGAGACTCGCCAGGGCTGGCAAACCGCCAACAACTCCGTGGGCACAGCCGCGGCCGTCAAGACAGAGCGCAATCTGTGGGTGGACGCCGCTGGGCAAAACACCGACTACAAGCAGGACTCGCGTGCTTCAGCTTACGAGACCGACAACACCCAGCTGTGGCTGGGCACCCATGTGCTGGCATTCAAAGGCGCACAGCTGGGCGTAGCGGCCGGCGCGTCCAGCCGCAGGGTCAACGCCATGAATGCCGGCTCGGCCTCCGTGGACACCCAGTCCCTTGCAGTTTACGCCGTGGGCAAAAAAGAGCGCTTTGACTACGCCGCCGTTTACTCGTTCAACCAGTCCAACATCAAGACCTCGCGCCAAATTGGTTTGTCGACCGGCAACGTTAGCAACAGCAGCGACTCCAAT
>CANHBU010000034.1 GCA_947458345.1 Comamonadaceae bacterium | reverse complement strand
TGCAGATGCAGCAGGCGGTGCACGCTGTCGCGCTGGCGCTCAAGGCGCTCGGTATTGCCAGCGCGGCGCCGGCCCTGTCTTGAGCCGGCGCCCTTTTTTTCTTAGCAAGGAGCACGACATGGCCTCTTCATCGGCGACGCGAAAACGACCTGCGACGCGATCTGCGGCGCTCCATCCGGCGCTGGCCGAGCTGAAAAAAAGCGGCGCGGGCAAGGTCAAGGTGGCCGTCAGCGACATCGACGGCATCCTGCGCGGCAAGATCTTGCACATCGACAAGTTCTTGAGCGCTGCGCAGCCGTACCCGGCAGGTGGCTTCGGCTTTTGCGACGTGGTCTTTGGCTGGGACGCGCATGACCAGTGCTACGACAACACCACGGTCACGGGTTGGCAGCATGGCTTTCCCGATGCGCTGGCCCGGCTCGATCTGGACACCGGCCGGCGTGTGCCCTGGGACGCCAACGTGCCTTTTTTTCTGGGCGAGTTTGTCAACGCCGATGGCAGCGCCTACCCGGTGTGCCCGCGCCAGACGCTCAAACGGGTGCTCGAGCGTGCGCACAAGATGGGCCTGCAGCCCATGGCCGGGATGGAGTTCGAATGGTTCAACTTTGCCGAAACGCCGCAGTCCTGGGCGGGCAAGCGCGGCGTGGGCCCCGAGCCGATCACACCGGGCATGTTTGGCTATTCGCTGCTGCGCATGGGCGATCAGCGCGGTTTTTTCAATGCCTTGATGGACGAGATGGCCGCCTTCAGAGTGCCGATCGAGGGCCTGCACACCGAAACCGGCCCAGGCGTGTACGAGGTTGCGATCGCGTTTTCAGGCGCGCTGGAGGCGGCCGATCGGGCGATCTTGTTTAAGACTGGCGCCAAAGAGATCGGCAAGCGTTTTGGCATCATGCCCAGCTTCATGGCCAAGTGGTCGCAGCAGTATCCGGGCTGCTCCGGGCACATCCACCAGAGCCTGTCGGACGGCAAGACCAATTTGTTTTATGACGCCCGCGGCCAACGCGGCATGAGCGCGCTGTTTGAGAGCTATCTGGCCGGCCAGGTCGCCTGCCTGATGGAGTTTGCGCCCATGTTCTGGCCCACCGTCAACAGCTACAAGCGCCTGGTCGATGGCTTTTGGGCGCCGGTCAAGCCCACCTGGGGAATTGACAACCGCACCGCGAGCTTTCGCGTCATTGCCGGCTCGCCCAAGTCCACCCGGCTCGAGACGCGCTGCCCCGGTGCCGATGTCAACCCCTACCTGGCCATGGCGGCGGTGATCGCCGCTGGCCTGCACGGCGTGGAAAAGGGTCTCAAGCTCACCGCCCCACCGATCCGTGGCACCAACGAAGGCGGCGAGCATATTGCGCGCGCGCCGCGCAGCCTGATCGAGACCACTGCGGCCTTCGAGCGCTCAGACATCGCCCGCGACTGGCTGGGCGACGCGTTTGTCGACCATTACGCGGCCACGCGGCGCTGGGAGTGGCGCCAGTGGCTCGATGCGGTGACCGACTGGGAGCTCAAGCGATACTTCGAAATCATTTGATCGCCCCAGACCTGCAACCGGCTGTTTTTCATCAGGAGTGACCGTGACCCTCGCGCGTTTTGCTTTTCCCTGCCCCATCGTCTTTGGCGCCGGCGCGCGCCACCAGGTGGCCAGCCACCTGCGCGATGCCGGTGTGCGCCGTCCGCTCATCGTCACCGACCGCGGCTTGGCGGCGCTGCCCGTGCTCGCGCAGTTTCAGGCTCTGCTGGACGGACTCGATGTCGCTGTCTATGCCGGCGTGCACGGCAACCCGAGCGCCTCGCAGGTCATGGCCGGTGCCCAGGCCTTCAAGGACCATGGTGCCGATGCCGTGATCGGCCTGGGCGGTGGTGCCTCGCTCGATGTGGCCAAGGTGGTGGGCCTGATGGCCACGCACCCGGGCGACATCATCGAGTACGCCTGGGACCATCCGCAGGTGCGCCCGATTGAGCGCGACTTGCCCTACTTTGTGGCCCTGCCCACCACCTCGGGCACGGGCTCAGAGGTCGGACGCTCGAGCGTCGTGAGTGAAAACGAGAGCCATCACAAGCGGGTCATCTTCAGCCCGCGCATTCTGGCGCGCACCGTCTTTGCCGATCCCGAGCTGACCCTTGGTTTGCCGGCGGCAGTGACGGCGGCCACCGGCATGGATGCGCTGACACACAACATCGAGAGCTATCTCTCGCCGGCCTACCACCCGCTGTGCGACGGCATCGCGCTCGAGGGCACGCGCATCGGCGCGGCCGCACTCGAGCGTGCGGTGCACCAGCCGCAAGATCTGCAGGCGCGCAGCGACATGATGATGTCCTCGATGATGGGCGCCATCGCCTTTCAGAAGGATTTGGGCGCGGTGCATTCCTGCGCCCATGCCTTGGGCGCGGTCTGCGACATGCACCACGGGCTGGCCAACGCCCTGATGATCGATACCGTGATGGCCTGGAATCATGAGTCGGCGCCGGCCAAGTTTGACGAACTCGCCCATGTCTGCCGCATCAGTGGCGGCGGCGCGCAGTTCGTGGCCTGGCTGCGTCAACTCAAGCGCTCCATCGGCATCACGGGCACCCTGGCCAGCCACGGGGTGGGCCCGCAGCATCTGCAGCGCCTGGTGGACATCGCCACGGCCGACGGCTGCCACCAGACCAACCCGCGGCCCTGTACCCGAGCCGATTTTGAGCGCCTGTTTCAGGCCGCAATGTGAGGCCCGCTCTGCCATGAACGCCAGCGGCTCCAAATCGCTCTCGCAGCGGCTCAAGATCGGCGTGTCGGCCTGCTTTTTTCATGCGGACGCGACACGCCCCATCTTTACCGGCAAGACCCTGCACTACGTGGAAGAGTCCATGGCCCACTGGGTGATGTCTCAGGGCGACCTGGCGGTGATGGTGCCCAGTCCAACCGGCCGGACCCGGCGCAGCGATGTGGACTTCATGCACTTTGCCCAGTGGCTCGACGCCCTGGTGCTCATGGGCGGCAGCGATGTCTGGCCTGGCAGCTATGGCGAAACCCCGCTGCAAGAGCGCTGGAGCGGCGACCGTGTGCGCGACGAGTACGACCAGGCTCTGGTGCGCGCCTTTGTCGAGGCGGGCAAGCCCGTGCTTGGCGTGTGCCGCGGCCTGCAGCTGATCAACGTGGCCTATGGCGGCAGCCTCTACCAGGACATCCCGACGCAGCGCCCCGATGCGCTGGTGCACCGCGATGCGCAGGCCTATGACAACAACCTGCACCCACTGGCGATCGAGGCGGGCAGCCGCCTGAGCCAAGTGCTTGGTGGGCGCACCGAGGCGCTGGTCAACAGCGTGCACCACCAGGGCATCAAGGACCTGGCGCCCGGCTTCGAGGTGGAGGCGCACTGCCCGCACGACCGCATCGTTGAGGCCATCCGTTGGCGGGGCCCGAGCTATCTGGCGGCGGTGCAGTGGCACCCCGAATTTCACCGACCGGAGCAGGGCACGCTGGACGATGCGCCCATCCTGGCCGATTTCCTGGCCCACGCCGCCAAGGCGCGCGCCGCTTCCTAAAACCGATGATGTGACCATGAACCTTCTGAGCGTCTCCAATCCCGCCGACGACAGCCTGATCGAGCGTTTGCCCATCGACGAGCCGGCGCGGGTGGCCCAGCGCGTGGCCGAGGCCCGGCGGGCGCAAGGGCCGTGGGCCTTGCGGCCCCTGAGCGAGCGCGCGCAGATCATCGCGGGCTTTGCGCAGTCGGTGCGCGCGCAGCTGCCGGCACTGGCCCAGGTGCTCACGCGTGAGACGGGCAAGCCGCTGGCGCATTCGAGCAACGAGCTCAATGGCTTTCTGGGGCGTATCGATTTTTTCCTCGCACATGCCGAGCAGGCCATGGCCGGCGAACAGGTGTTTGATGCCGACGGCATGCGCGAGCAAATCGAGCGGGTGCCGCTGGGCGTGATCGGCAACATCTCGGCTTGGAATTACCCCTGGTTTGTTGGCGGCAATGTGTTCGTGCCGGCTTTGCTCATGGGCAATGCGGTGGTCTACAAGCCTTCGGAGTTTGCTCCCCGCACCGGGCTGGAGATGGCTCGGCTGCTGCATGCGGCAGGCGTGCCTGACGATGTGTTTGTGGTGCTTATTGGATTTGGGGCCACCGGCCAGGCTTTGCTCGAGCAGCCCCTGGACGGCGTGTTTTTCACGGGCTCGCTGGCCACCGGGCAGCGCATCGCTCAGGCCATGGGCCCGCGCATGGTCAAGCTGCAGCTCGAGCTCGGCGGCAAGGACCCGACTTACGTCTGCGCCGATGCCGACCCGGTGGCTGCGGCGCAGTCGCTGGCCGATGGCGCGATGTACAACGCCGGCCAGAGTTGCTGCTCGGTCGAGCGCCTGTATGTGCACGAGGCGGTGTACGAGCGTTTCGTCGAGGCTGTGGTCGAGACGGTGCGCGGCTTCAAGATGGGCGATCCCATGGCGCAAGACACCTACCTCGGCCCGCTCACGCGCGCTGCGCAGATCGAGGTGCTGCAGGCGCAGGTGGCCGATGCCCGCAGCCGCGGCGGGCGGGTGCTCACCGGTGGTGCGCGCGCCACCGGTCCTTTTGCGGGCAAGGGCAACTGGTTCGAGGCCACCGTGATCGACCGCGCCGACCCGAGCATGGCGCTCATGCGCGACGAGAGCTTTGGCCCCATCGTGGGCATCGAGAAGGTGGCCAGCGACGAGCAGGCGATCGCACGCATGAACGACACCGCCTATGGCCTGACCGCGGGCGTCTACACGCCCGATGAGCAGCGCGCCCGGCGCATCGGCGCGCAAATTCGGGCCGGTTCCCTCTACTGGAACTGCTGCGACCGCGTCAGCCCGCGGCTGCCTTGGAGCGGCTGGGGCCATTCGGGTGTGGGGCTCACGCTCTCGCGCGAGGGCATCAGCACCTTCACCCGTCCCAAGGCCTGGCATCTGCGCAAAGCCTGAGGCGCTGACCATGCGCGCCGATCAGCCCCTGGTCCTGTTCGACCTCGACCACACCTTGCTCGATGGCGACAGCGACCAGCTGTGGTGCGAGTTTTTGATGGGGCACGGTTTGCTTGCGCGCGAGCCCTTTGCCAGCCTGAACCAGGACATGGCCCGCCAGTACAAGGCCGGCACGGTTGACGTGCAAGCGTTTTGCGAGTTCTATGTCGGCACCCTGACTGCGCTCAGCGCCGCGCAGTGGCAGCCTTGGCGCGAACTTTTTTTTCAGCAGTCGGTGCGGCCGCGTCTGGCCCTCGGCGGCTGCGAGCAGGTCCAGGCGCATCGCGCGGCCGGTGCCTGTGTGGTCATGACGACGGCCACCAACCGCTTCATCACCGAGTTGACCGCGGCCCACCTGGGCATCGAGCACCTGATTGCCACCGAGCCGCAGAGGCTCGAGGGGCGCTTTACCGGCAAGACTTGTGGCGTGCTCAATATGCGCCAGGGCAAGGTCGAGCGCCTGCACGCCTGGCTGGGGCAGCGCGGCTTGCAACTGGCCCAATTGCACAGCACCGCCTACAGCGATTCGATCAACGATTTGCCCCTGCTCGAATGCGTGACCGCGCCCGTGTGCACCCAACCCGATGCGGCGCTCGAGCGCCTCGCGCACGAGCGCGCCTGGCCGGTGCTGCGCTGGTTTTAGCTGTTCGCCGCAGCAGCGCTGCGCAGGGCCAGCACACCCTGCGCCAGTACCCCGGCCGCGTCTTCGGTCATTTCGCTTTGGCGCGCCATCGCCTCGTCAGGGCTCAGGCACAAAAAGCCGCTGACCTCGCCATCGAGGTTGCGCGGCTCGACGCCCGCGGGCAGCAGCAGGTTGTAGACCAGCAGCGCCTCATCGTGCCAGCCCTGGGGCTCGCGCCGGCGCGTGACCAGGCGCCCGGCCGGCTGCACCTGGCCGGCGAGCTCGGCGCCCAGGCCTGCTTCTTCGTGGAGTTCGCGAATCGCGCAGCCGAGCACCGATTCCCCGGCGCCCAGACCGCCGGCGGCCAGGTTGTCGATGCGCCCGGGATCGGTGGCCTTGCTCAGGGCACGCACGCCGCACCAAATCCGCCCCTCGGGCGTAAAGCCGTTGATGTGCACCGCATGGCTGCGCAAGCCGAAGAAGCGAAAAGCGGCTCGCTCGAGTGCAAAGATGTGCGGCTCGGCCGGATCGGGTGTGTGCTCGATTTCGCCCCAGTAGCTGTAGAGCTCATCGCGCCAGCCGGTGATCCAGCCGGCTTGCCGCAAGGCTTGCGCCGCCCCTGCAAGCTGCGCGCTGCGCTCTTGCGCACTGGCGCTCGCAGCGCCGTGCCAGACCACGCCATGGGCCTGAAGCCGGCACTGCGGCAGCTCTTGGAGCAGGGGCGCCACATGCTCGGGCGCCAGAGCGCCAATGCGCTGCTCGTCCAGGTAAAACCCAAGAAACTGAGGCGGCACAGGCCGATCGATCGCGCGCAAAATTGAGCGCAGATCGGCTTGGGCAATACCCGACCAAGCCCGGACGATGGCGTCGATCAAGAAGGCTGCCTTTGCGTCACCGGCCCCGTGCCCTTACTCGGGCTTGATGTTGGCCGCCTTGACCACTTGGACCCAGTTGTCCAGGTCTTGCCTGAGCAGGGCCTCGAAGCTGCGCGGCATGCTTTTGCCGTCCATCTCATTGGGCCAGATCGACCTGCTGGTTCGGGTTCACGTCTGCTCCTGCCTTGTGTGTTCGTTGACCGGTCGCTGTGGTTCAGCGATGAGCGATGGTGCAAACCATTCTAGGCAGCGCTTGCCGGGCCGGTCAATCGGGTTAAGTCGCCTTTGCTTCGCAGTTGGCATCACAGTTAGCATCGCAGGTAGCATCGCATCTTGCGGGGGCAGGCCTCAGTGCGCTGCGCCATTACCAGGGTGCACATGTTTCCCACGATGCCGACAGATCGCGCTTGGCCCTCACTGCTGACCCACCTGCAGCGCCTGCGCTGCGCGCTGGCGGTGGCCGAGTGCGGCAGCACAGTGCAGGCGGCGCAGGCGCTGCACCTGTCGCAGTCGAGCGTGGCGCGAGCGGTCGAGCAGCTCGAGGAGGCGACGGGTTTGGCGCTGTTTCATCGCCATGCCCGCGGCATGCAAGCCAGCCAGGCCTCGGCCGCTTTGCTGCGGCGCGCCGAGCGGGCGCTGGCGCATCTGACGCTCGAGCCCAGTCGCGCGGCCGCACAGCGCTCGCACTGGCTGGCCGCGCCCTTGGCGCGCGGCGGGGCTCAGCTGCAGACCTTGGTGGTCTTGGGGCGCACCCTCTCGCTGAGCGGCGCAGCCGCTGAGCTCGAGCTGAGTGCGGCGGCGGTGCACCAGCGCCTGGCTCAGCTCGAGCAGTGGGCCGGCAGAGCGCTGTTCATTCGCTCGCGCAGCGGCCTGCGCGCCACGCCCGCCGGCGAGCTGATGCTGACCTCGGTCAAGCGCTGCGTGGCCGAGTTGGCCCAGGCCGACGAGGAGCTGAGCTTGCAGCGCGGCAGCGCGATTGGGCGCCTGGTCATCGGCACGCTGCCTTTTTCGACCGGCCTGCTGCTGCCGCGAGCGATCGAGGAGGTGCTGCGCCTGTATCCGGGCATGCAGATCACGGTCATCGATGGCACCTACCCGGCCTTGCTGCAGCAACTGGCGCAGGCCGACATCGATTTGATGGTCGGTGCACTGCGCCCGCAACTCGAAGACCGTGACTTGGTGCAGGAGATCTTGTTTCGCGATCCTCTGGCGGTGTTTGCGCGCGCGGGCCATCGCCTGGCGGCACGCAAGGCCCTGCGATGGAAGCATCTGGCCGATGCGCAGTGGGTTTTGCCCATGCCCGACACGCCGGCTGAGGCGGTGTTCTTGCAGGCTCTGCGCGATGCCGGTCTGCCCTTGCAGCCCGGTCAGCTGCGCGTCAACAGCGCGGTGATGATGCAAGCGCTGCTGCACGACAGCGATCGGCTGGCGCTGATGTCGCCGCGCCAGCTCGAGCGCGAGGTGCGCGCCGGTTTGCTCGTGCAGTTGCCGCTGCCGGTGCGCCCCTTGCGCACCATCGGCACCATTTCGCGTGCCGACTACCTACCCACGCCGGCGGCAGCCCACCTGCTCGAGCAGTTTCGAGCCATGGGCCGCCAGCTGTCGTGCTGATCGGTTAGGCCCCGTATCGCGGGCGCTTTGGCGCGCGCTTGAAGCCCCTAGGTTTATCCCTGATTTAAGCCTTTTGCATACCTTGAGGGTTCAAATGCATTGGCGGGTCTTGGCGCTTGTGGCACCATCGCAGACCGTTCGCAAACCTTTCGGAGAGTTTTATGCACAAGCGTCATTTTCTTGCCGGCCTGAGCTGCGCTGCAGCGATGGCCTTGTCGGCAGGGCCTGCCCTGGCTCAGGACAACGTCTTCAAGATCGGTCTGATCGCGCCGCTGACCGGCCCGTTCGCCTCGACCGGCAAACAGATCGAGGCGGCGGCGCGCCTTTACATGGCGCAGCACGGCGATACGGTGGCCGGCCGCAAGGTGCAGCTGATCGTCAAGGACGACACCGGCGTGCCCGACGTCACCAAGCGCATTGCGCAAGAGCTCGTGGTCGGTGACAAGGTGCATGTGCTGGCCGGCTTCGGTCTGACGCCGCTGGCCATGGCCACCGCGCCGATTGCCACCCAGGCCAAGACCCCGATGGTGGTGATGGCTGCGGCCACCTCCATCATCACCGAGGCTTCGCCCTTTATCGTGCGCACCAGCTTTACGGTGCCGCAGGTGGTGACCGTGCTGGCCGACTGGGCCTCCAAGAACAACATCAAGCGCGTGGTCTCGCTGGTGACCGACTATGCCCCGGGCATCGACTCGGAGAAGTTTTTCAACCAGCGATTCCAGGCCAACGGCGGTGTGGTGGTCGAGACCCTGCGCGTGCCGCTGCGCAGCCCCGATTTCGCGCCCTTCCTGCAAAAAGTGCGCGATGCCAAGCCCGATGCGCTGTTTACCTTCGTGCCCTCGGGCCAGGGCTCGGTGCTGATGAAGCAGTTCACCGAGCGCGGCCTGGACAAGGCCGGCATTCGCATGATCGCCGAGGGCAGCGTCACCGATGACGACATTCTCAACAGCATGGGCGATGCGGCCGTCGGCGTGGTCACGGCGCACCACTATTCGGCCCATCACAAGTCTGACCTCAATCGCAAATTCGTCGACGCTTTTGGCAAGGCCAACGCCGGCCAGCGCCCCAATTTCATGGGGGTGGGCGCCTACGATGGCATGCGCGTGATTTATGAGGCCGCCAAGGCCAGCAAAGGGCAGGGCGGCGAGGCCTTGCTCAACGCCATGAAGGGCCAGACCTTCGAGAGCCCGCGCGGCCCGATGACCATCGACGCGCAGACCCGTGATGTGGTGCACAACGTCTATGTGCGCCGTGTCGATCGCGTCGACGGCCAACTTTGGAACGTCGAGATCCAGACCACGACCGACGTCAAGGACATCGGCAAGACCCGCTGAGCGCACGGCAGCGAGCGGGCATGATGCCGCCCCTGGTTCTGGTGCCCGGCCTGATGTGCGATGACGCGGCCTGGGCGCCGGTGTTGCCGCTGCTCAAGGCAAGCGGGCGGGTCGGCCCGGTTTCGGTGATCGATCACGGCCTGTGCGACAAGCTGACCGAGATGGCCCGGCAGTTGCTCGCGGCAGCGCCACCGCGTTTTGCACTGGCCGGCCATTCGATGGGCGGTCGGGTGGCGCTTGAGGCGTGCCGGCTTGAGCCGGCGCGCATCACCCATCTGGCTTTGCTCGACACCGGCTACGCCCCGCTGGCCGAGGGTCAGGCCGGGCAGCAGGAGGTGCAAAAGCGCCAGACCCTGGTGCAGCTGGCGCGCAGCAGCGGCGTGCGTGCCATGGCCGCCAACTGGGTTCAGGGCATGGTTCACCCCGACCGCCTGGCCGATAAAGCACTGATCAGCGACATTCTCGATATGTTCGAGCGCAAGAGCGCCGAGGTATTTGAGCGCCAGATCCGCGCGCTCATTGACCGACCCGATGGCGAGCCGGTGCTGCGCAGCCTGGCGGTCCCCACGCTGGTGCTGACGGGCCGACAAGACAGCTGGGCCTCGGTTGAGCAGCACCGCGCCTTGCACGCGCAGGTGGCGCCGGCGGCCCAGGCGGTGCTCGAGATCGTCGAGGACGCAGGTCACATGGTGCCGATGGAGCGACCGGCCGAGCTGGCCGCCGCGCTGCTGCGCTGGCTGGCGCGACCTGCAGGCTGATCACCATCCGATCATTTTTTGAGG
>CANHBU010000033.1 GCA_947458345.1 Comamonadaceae bacterium | reverse complement strand
AGGGGGCCCCAGGTCAGCAAGGTCAGATCCCGGCCTTCGCGCACGACCTGCGCCCGGCCGAGCTCCAGCGCGACGCCGTCGTCCTCCACCTCGCCGCGCAGCGATCGGTACAGCGGCACCGGCTCCAGCACCAGCACCGGATCGGGATCACGCACGGCTGCAAGCATCATGCCGTAGGCGTCGGCCGGCGTGGCCGGCGCGATCACCTTGATGCCGCCACCATGGATGTAATACGGCTCGGGGCTCTGGGAATGCCAAAAGCCGCCACGGATGCCGCCAAAGGAGGGCGCGCGCACCACCATCGGCACGGTGTACATGCCGCCGGTGGCCCATCGGTACTTGCTCGCGCAAAACATGAACTGCTCGAACGCATCGTGGATGAAGCCCGAAAACTGGATCTCCACGATGGGCTTGAGCCCGTACAAGGCCATGCCAACGGCATGGGCAGCAATGCCTTTTTCGTCTAGCGGCGTGTCGATCACGCGGTGGCTGCCAAAGCGCAGCTGCAAGCCTTCTGTGGTGCGAAAAATGCCGCCTTCTGTGCCGACATCCTCACCGAGCAGCACGACGTCGGGGTCGCGCTGCAGTTCGTGGGCCATGGCGGCATTGAGCGCCTCGAGCACGGTCATCTGCGCCATTTCAGGCCTCCCCCGCCAGGTCCGCCAGCATCTGCGCGCGCTGCTCTTGCAACAGGCGCGTGGGCTGCGCAAACACGTCGTCAAACATCTCGGCCGGCGCCGTCTGGCGCATGGCCTCGGCCGCGTGCACGGCTTGGTCGAGCTGCAGCTCCAGCGCAGCGAGAAACTGCTGCTCCTCTTGGGCCGTCCAGATCCCGCGCCGCTCCAGGTATTTGCGAAAACGCGGGATCGGGTCCCAGCGGCGCCAGGCCTCGGCCTCCTCGCTGCGGCGGTACAGGTCCGGGTTGTCCGAAGAGGTGTGCGGGCCCAGCCGGTAGGTCACGGTCTCAATAAGGGTCGGGCCGAGCTCGCGGGCTTCGTCGCGGGCCTTGCGCGTGACGCTGTAGACCGCCAGGGGATCGTTGCCATCGACGCGAAGGTTGCGCACACCGTAAGCATCGCCTTTTTCGGCAAAGGTCGCCGATGCGGTCTGCCGGTCGTTGGGCGTGGAGACCGCCCAGCCGTTGTTTTGGCACAAAAAGACGATGGGCGGCTTGTGGATGCCCGCGAAATTCATGGCACTGTGGAACTCTCCGCGCGAGGTGGCGCCGTCGCCAAAGTACACGATAAAGCGGGTGTCGTCGCCTTTGATCTTGGCCGCCCAGGCGGCGCCCGCGGCGTGGGGAATGTACGAGCCCACAATGGTCATGCAGGGCACGATGTTGAGGCTTCGGTCGCCCAGCAGCAGGGGCAGCCGGCGGCCCTTGAGCGGCTCCTCGGCGCGGCCAAAGAACTGCGCAAACAGCTGCAAGAGCGTGGCGCCGCGCGCGAGCATGGTGCCGGGCTCGCGCGAGGCCATGAAGATCCAATCGGACGGCTCCATGGCCATGGTGGAGGCGGTATGTGAGCCTTCCTGCCCGCGCGAGGGGATCCAAAAATCGATGCGTCCGGAACGCTGCAGCTTCCAGCCGCGCGCGTCAATGGCGCTGACGGTCAGCATCGTGCGGTACATCTTGAGCAGCGTTTCCCGGGGCAGATCGGGGTCAGGCAGGTCGCCGGCCAGCGCGCCATCGGCATCCAGGACCTGGCGGATGCCCAACTCGCGCGCACGATCGAGGACCGGCCGCACGATGGGCCGCGGGTTCCCCGCAAAGGCCGCCGGGGAAGTGTCTTTGGAACTCACGAAGGTCTCCTGTCGTTTTTGCGGAGCCAAGGCCCCGGCCGCGCAGGGCTGCCGGTGCAGGGCCTGCGTTGCCGCACGGTACACAGTTCGAATGTCCGAGTCTTGCGCCAACTGGCTGAGGCGTGTCCGCCCCTCAAAGGCCGAAAACCCAAGCCGGCTTGGCCTGGCTGGGGTGCAAGGCCGGCCGCATGTTTGAGCCCGGGGTTTGGGAAACCCCTTACACAGTTTGGGCGCCAAAGCCTCACACTAAGGGCCAAAACGAAGATAAGGGGGCGCACAGATGATGGAGTGGGAACACAGCTTTGACGAGGCATCTCGTGCCCCTGCGATCGATTCGGGGCGCCTGCTGTGGATCACCCTGGACCGCATTTTTTATGCTGGTCCGCTGGCCACCTCGTCGGTACGCACCATGGGTTGCTGGAACCTGTATGCGGCCCCGCGCGGGAATATTTCGGTGCGCCTGGCCAATGGCCCCTGGCAAAGCAGCCGTCTGGCCATCGTTGCGCCCTATCAGCCCCACCAGGTCAACACCCATGCCCAGGCCATCTACTCGGTCAAACTCGAGGCCGAAAGTATTGACGCCAGCGGCCCGCCGCCAGAACTTTCAGGGGGCGACGCGGGCCAGGGCTCGGCCCTGCTGGCGCATTTGCGCGCCTGCTGCGACCAGCTGTGCGACCGTGACGCCGACCTGGACCTGCGCTCGCTCGACTTCGACCAGCTCTTTTTCGGGCGGGCCGTGCCAGGCCGCGCGCTCGACCGACGCATCGAATCGGTTTTGGCGCGCATCAAGGCCGACCCCTGCGGCAGCCTGAGCGCCGAGGAATGCGCGCAGTCGGTGCATCTGTCTTTCTCGCGCTTCCTGCACCTCTTCAAGCAGGAGGTCGGCGTTCCCTTTCGGGCCTTTCGCACCTGGAAACGCGCCCGCAACCTGCTCCATTACATCAATCGCCCAGCCAGTCTGGCCACCGTCGCCCTGGACACCGGCTATCCAGACTCGACCCACTTCAGCCACTCGATCAGGCATGTCTACGGCGCCCGCCCGAAGGAGATGTTTGCAGCCTCGCGCATGCTGCCCGTCTACGGCCACATGGCTGCGCCAAGCGCACCGACGGGACTCTCGGGCCGATAAGACCTCCTCGGTATCCAAAGGCTGTGGGCCTTGAGTTCAATTGAAAAAAGCGATTCGACTTGAGAAGAGAAAAGGCTTCCTTTTCTTTTGGGAAGGCGCTGCATCAGGGCGCTTTATGCTTGTTTTCCTCCTTGGTTTCCTCCTTGTTTTTTTCTTGCGATTGCGACATCCCGCCACGTCGCCAAGGCTCCAAGCCATGACAAGCAGCGACGCACTTGCGGCCCGCGCTGCGCCCGCCAGGGCACAAGGCGCATCGGGCCTGACCGCCGTGCTACATTGTTTCGACTCATCTAAATAAAACACAAGCTCCATGACCCTGAAGTCGATCCTGCGCCTGTCGGCCGCGCTGCTGATGACCACGACGCTTGTCGCTTGTTTTGACGTTGACCAAAAAGTCAGCGTCGACAAAGGCGAGATGAACTACCAGGCCGAAATTCGCATTGACGCCAAACTCGCAGCCTTGACTGACAAAAAGGACGGTCTGTGCGGGAACCTGTCCGAGGGGGGCAGCCCCTCCATCAAGTTACAGATCAGCGAGGCGGTGGCCGGGGGCAATGTGGTGTGCACGCTGTCGGCCCGTGGCCCGATCGACCAATTTGCCGACTTTGCCTCTGGCGACCAGGACAACTCGCTGCTCAAGGTCTCCCGTGCCGCTGAGGGCGCCTGGCGCATCGACAGCAGCTTTGACATGAAGGACAAGGCTGGCGCCAACCCGATGATGGAGGGCATGATGCAAGCCATGCTGGCCGGCCGCAACTTAAGCTGGACCGTATCGGTGCCCAAGGTACTCGAGACCAACGGCCAACTGTCTCAGGACGGCAAGACGGTGAGCTGGACGGCCCCGCTGGCCGCGGCCTACAAGGCCAAGCAGTCCTTCTATGTGGTGTTCAAGGCCGAGCGTCCCTGGTATGCCTTCCTGCTGGACCTGATCGACGCGATCAAGAAATTCTTTGCCTCGCTGTTCGGCGGCGCTCAGAAGGCTGCGGCGCCTGTCGCCCCACCTGCGGCCCCATCCGCCGCTCCATCCGCCGCTCCATCCGCTACTGCACCCACAGTAGCCCCCGCGCCTGTGACCCAAGCACCGGCCGCCGGCCCGGTCGAAGCACCCACAGCGGCTGCTCCGGCGGCTGCTCCTGCCCCCGCCGAGACCGGGCCCATCACCGCAAGCTTTGACTGTGCCAAGGCCAGCTCGGCACAAGAAAAAATGATCTGCAGCGATCGCGACCTGGCCCGACTCGATGTGGATCTGTCGGCCGCATACCGCAAGGCCCGCGACGCAGCCGCAGATGCCAAGGCCCTGCAAAGCGAGCAGCTACAGTGGCTCAAGTCCACCCGCTCGGCCTGCTCGGACAAGGCTTGCCTGATCGAGGCCTACAAGAGCCGGCTCGTCCAACTGTCCCGCTAAAGCGGCTGTTTCCAAACGCCAGATCGAGCCCCACATGCTGGCCGGCTAAGGCCACCGGCACCCGACAAGAAAGCCACGCGATGCCCAAAGTCAGCTCAGAGGTCGTGATCGTCGGTGCCGGCGAAACACGGGTCGGCAAATTGCCTGGCATGGAGTCGGTGCAGATCCAGGCCTGGGCGGTGCAGGAGGCCGCGGCCGACTGCGGCGTGCGCATGCCCGAGATCGACGGCCTGATCAACCTCGATCCCTACGCGATTCCCAATTCGATGTTCTCCTCGACTCTGGCCGAGTACCTGGGGCTCAAGCCCAAGTTCCTGAGCACGGTCGATGTTGGCGGCACCGTCACGGCCATGACCATGCTGCAGCAGGCGATCTGGGCGATTGAGTCGGGGCACTGCGAAATCGCCGCCTGCGTTTATGGCGAAAACACCCTGACCGGTCGCCCGCCCGGCGCGCAAGGCCTGGCCCTGCGCAATTTGCTCGGCGGCGAGGAGTGGGAAGAGCCCTTTGGCCTGCACGGCATGGTCACGCCCTACGCGCTGCTGGCGCAGCGCTATTTGTGGGAGTACGGCGCCAGCGAGCAAGACCTGGCCGAGGTGGCGCTGATCACGCGGCGCCATGCGCTGCTCAATGACAACGCGCAAATGCGCAAGCCCATGACCCTGGACGACTACCTGGCCAGCCGCATGATCGCCACGCCGCTGCGCCTATTCGATTGCTCGCAGGTCTCCGACGGCGGCGGCGCGCTCATCCTGATGAGCCGAGAGCGGGCTCTGGCCCGTGGCTTAAAGCCGGTGAGCATCCGCTCGATGGCCATGCGCTCGACGCACAACTCGGTGGCGCAAACGCCCGATCTGCAAGATCTGGGCATGGCCGGCGCGGGCGCCGATGCCTTCGAGGCCGCAGGACTGGGCCCTCAAGACTTTCAAGTGGCCTTGCTGCACGACGCCTTCACGATCTCGGTGCTGATCACGCTCGAGGCGCTGGGCTTTGCGAGCGCGGGCGGCGCCGGTGCCTATCTGCGGGCCGGCCACGCCAGCCTGGGCGGGCGCTGCCCGCTCAACCCGCACGGCGGCCTGCTGTCGCAGGCGCATATCGGCGGCATGCTGCACGTGACCGAAGCGGTGCACCAACTGCGCGGCAGCGCCGGACGGCGGCAGATCGAAAGGGCGCGCCGCGCCGTTGTCAGTGGCAATGGCGGCGTGTTTTCTGTGTGTGGCGTGATGGTTTTGGAGGCCTGAGCATGGAGACTCATTACATCGCCGAGCTGCCCCAGCCCACGCTGGACTCGCAAGCCTTCTGGGACGGTTGCCAGCGCCAGCAGCTCTTGCTGCAGCACTGCGGCAGCTGCCGCCATGTCTTTTACTACGCGCGCCGGCTGTGCCCGGCCTGCGGCAGCAGCGAGCTGAGCTGGCAGGCCAGCAGCGGTCGCGGCACGGTTTACAGCGCCAGCCAGGTGCAGGTGGCTTTTCAGGGGCCGCACTGGCAGTCGCAGCTGCCCTACACCGTGGTGCTGGTCGACCTCGAGGAGGGCCCGCGCATGCTCAGCCGCTGGGCCGGCGGCCCGGAGCACAGGCCCCAGATGGGCCAGCGCGTGCGGGTGCGCTTTGTGCAGGCGCAAGAGGGGCAGTGGCTGCCCTTTTTTGAGCCCGACGAAGGCCAGCGCGCATGACCGTGCGCTGCAAGGCGTGGTGGCCCAGCCCACCCTGGACGATGCCCTGCAACACAAGGCCCGGGGGGTGCGCATGGCCCTTACCCGTATCGCCCTTACCCGTATCGCCCTTACCCGTATCGCCCTTACCCGTATCGCCATGGCCTGAATCGGCGCCCTGATCGGCAGCCGCCCTGGCGCCGCGCAAACAGGCCCTGAGCCGGCATCAACACCCTGAAGGGGGCATCGCCAGACCGGGATAATGGGACAGACCCGCGCGGCCCGCGCGCCTTGCACTTCCTATCGACCATGACCACCGATCGACTGCCCCCCATCCCGACCGAGCAATGGAGCGCGGCGCAGCGCCGCGAGGCGCAGCCCATCATCGACGGCCCGCGCGGCGCTTTGGTCTCGCCCTTCATCCCCTTGCTGCGCAGCCCCGAGCTCATGGGCCATGCCCAGCGCATGGGCGAGTACCTGCGCTACCGCAGCGCACTCAACCAGCGTTTGTCGGAATTGGCCATCTTGGTCACCGCCCGCTGCTGGTCGCAGCAGGTTGAGTGGGCCATTCATGCCCCGATTGCGCTCAAGGCCGGCGTGGCGCCATCGACCGTCGAGGCCATCGCGCAAGGCCGCAAGCCCGAGCCGCTGCCAGCCGACGAGGCAGCGGTGTACGCGTTTTCAATCGAGCTGCAACAAGACAAGAGCGTCAGCGATGCGACCTGGGCACAGGCCATCGCGCTCTTTGGCGAGCAGGGCGTGATCGATCTGATCGGCATCAACGGCTATTACAGCCTGCTGTCGATGGTGATGAATGCCAGCCGCACCGCGGTACCGGCCTCGAGCGCCGCACCACTACCGCCCCTGCCACCACTACCGCCAGCAGCCCCCTCTGGCGCCTGAGGCCCAGCCGGCTGCTGCCACTTGACGCCAGACCCCGATTTGAACGAGCATGTCCCACGTGATGTCTGCGCTCTACCCCTTGCGGTTCTTGGCTGTGTGCCTGGGCGCCGCCTTGCTGGTCGGCCTGAGCGCATGCACCGATCCGACCGACTTCCAATCGAATCACGAGATCGTTCGCCTGCCGCCCCTGGGCGCAACTTCTGGGCCCGAGCCGATGCTGCGGCTCGACAGCCGCCAATTGCCCGACAGCCCCATCGTGGCCGACCAGATCAAGGCCACTTACTACAGCTGCGCGGGTGTGGTGGGCGCATGGTTTTTGGAGCTGATCGTGGCGGAGATGAATTTTCTGGCCCGCCACCATGAGCTCGAGCGGCTCGATGGCTCGGCCTGCTCGATCAGCGTGAGCAAGGCGGGCATGGACTCGGGACGGATCAAACTGCATCTTTACGCCAGCGCCACAGAAGCCAACGACTGCGTCTTCAAAAACAAGTGCTCGCTGGCGCGCAATGTGACGCTGGTGCCAACCACCAAGGCCGTGCTGCGCTCGTACTTTTTGTCGGACCTCAAGCGCGAAAAGTTCTACCAGCACTGCCTCTCGCCCCACCTGTGGCATCAAGGGGTGAGCTGCGAATACATCGGCCTAGAAGCAGCGCTGGGTGCGACGAAGTAAGTGCGGACCAGCGTTTAGGGCTTGAGCACCACCGGGGCCGCGTCGGTGCTGGCCGGCAACACCCGGCCGATGATCGCCGCGCGCACAAAGCCTGCGGTGTGCAGCGCTTGCACGCAGGCCTCAGCCTGCGCCGCCGGAACACTGGCGAGCAGGCCGCCTGCGGTCTGCGGATCGAAGAGCAAGGGCAACTTTGAATGCGCGGCATGCGCCTGCCCATTGCGCAAAGCCGTGCGCACTTGGGCATTGCCCGGCTGCGCCGAGCTCAGGTGGCCGGCGCCAGCGGCCTCGATCGCGCCTTCAAAAACGGGCAGCGCCGCCAGATCGAGCTCGATATCGACCCCGGAGGGCCGACTCATCTCGAGCAGATGGCCCAGCAGCCCAAAGCCGGTCACATCGGTGCAGGCGCGCGCGCCATGCTCGCGCAGACACTGCGCGGCCTGCTGGCTCGACTGCATCATCGACTCGAGCACCGCATCGATCCAGTGGCCACGCGCGCGCAGCCTCTGATGGGCCACCAGCAAGGTGCCGCTGCCCACCGCCTTGGTCAGCACGATCGCATCGCCGGGCTGCATGCCCGATTTGCGCAGCAGGCCGTGCAGGTGCTCATCGATCAGGCCGTTGACCGCAAAACCCAGCGCCAGCTCCTGCCCCTCGGCCGAGTGGCCCCCCACCAGCGCGCAGCCGGCGGCGTGCAAGACCTCGGCAGCGCCGCTCATCATCTGCGCGAGCACGTCCTCGGTGCGCGACTCCAGCCCGGGCGGCACGGTGGCAATGGCCAGGGCCGTTTGTGCATCGGCCCCCATGGCCCAGACATCGCCCAGCGCATGATTGGCTGCGATGCGGCCCAAGACATAGGGGTCGTCGATGAAGGCCCGGAAAAAATCCACGCTTTGCACCAGCGCCTTGCCCGGCGGCACGCGCACCACGGCCGCATCTTGCGACTGCTGTAAGCCAATGGGCACATCGTCGCGCACGATCACCGGCAAGCGGGCCAACACTCGGCCGAGCACCGAGGCGCCCACCTTGGCGCCGCAGCCGCCGCAGCGCATGGCCGAGGCCGCCAGCGCTTGTTCGCGCTCGGCCTCAGACACCGGCAGCAGCACCGGTGCGTCAGCGCGCGCTGGCATGGCCAGCTCGCTGAACTGGGCCATGAAGCGCCGATCGATCCAATCCTTCCAGCGCCAGACCCAGCGCCCGTGGGCCGACAGCGCACCGCGCGAGGCCACCGCCTGGGCATCGCCCGTGCCCAACAGCGCCAACCAGCGCCGCTGCGCGCGGTAGGGCTTGAGCGGCTGGCCCAGCACGCTGGCGCGCAAGTTATGCAGCAGGGGCATGGCCTGGCGCACCGCGAACACGCCGGCCTTGGGCAGAGGCTGGCCGACCAGACTGGCCACATCGCCGGCAGCAAACACGCGTTCATCGACCGTGCTTTGCAGACAGTCATTGACCTCGATGAAGCCCTGAGCGTCGAGGGCCAGACCGGTCTCACGCAGCCAAGACGCGCCCACGGCCTGGGTCACCCAGACCACCTCGTCGGCATCGAACACCCGGCCGCTTTGCGTCTGCAGGCAGCCGGACCACACTTGCGTGACCGCCTGGCCGGTATGCACCTGCACGCCGCGCTGACGCAGCAAGTCCATGAAGTGACGCTGCACGCGCGCGTTGTGGGTGGGCAAAATCACCGGCGCATCGGTGTAGAGCGAAAACTCGACCGCACCGGGGTCGCGCCCCAGGGCCTGCAGTTCACGCCGCAGGCGCGCCTGCATGGCCAGCACCAACTCGACGCCGCCGGCGCCCGCCCCAACCACGGCCAACTGCCAGCGCGCCGGCCGGCCGCGCAGGCGCTCGAGCAACTCCAGCCAACGCCGATTGAACTGATCGATGGGCTTGACCGGCAGCGCATCGGCGCAGGCGGCTCCCAAGCCAGGCGCAGCGCCGATGTTGATCGACAGCCAGTCGTAGGCCACCGGCGGGCGACCCTGGCAGAGCACCCGCCGCGCGCTGCGGTCCAGGCCTGTGACCTGCGCCTTGAAAAACCGTGCGCCCGCAGCTTGGGCCAGCGTGCGCAGGTCGATGTGCACCTGCTCGTGCGTGTAGTGACCGGCAATATAGGCCGGCAGCATGCCCGAGTACGGCGTGTGCGTGTCGCGGCAGATCAGCGTCAGCCGCACCCCAGGCAAAGGCCGCATGGCCCAGCGCCGCAGCAGCACCGCATGGCTGTGCCCACCGCCGACCAAGACGATGTCGCGCAGGATGGGGGAACTCGAGGGATGCATTGCAAAATGGGCCGTCAAGCTGGCATTGTCGCCGCCCCGTCCGAGCCAGGCTTGCCGTGGTCGGCGCTGCACGGCAGACTCAGGTGTGACAGGCGTATCGCTGTGTTTGTTTCCCACCGATGAGCTCGCCAGAGCGGTTTGCAGGGCTAACATCGTGGCTTTGAACATGGCCGCGCTTGGCCCCCGATGGCGCGCGGCGCAGATGTCTGGCTCTGATGACCGATACCTTGCATGAAGAAGCGGCGCGCTACGCCTTGCTGCGGCGGGTGGCGCCGACCTTGCGCCACCACATGGCTGGCGAGTTTCAACCCCTGGGCATGGTGGCTGCGCTGCTGGAGCGACGCGTCCAAAAAAACGATCTGGTCGGCGTGCAGGAGCAGTGCGCCGGGCTGGGCCAGATGTCGCGTCAGGCGGCCGAGCACTGCCTGGACCTGATGAACTGGGTCGCCCCGCGCGGGCCGTCCGAGCTGGCGCTAGAGGTCGGCCTGGCCCAGTGCGT
>CANHBU010000032.1 GCA_947458345.1 Comamonadaceae bacterium | reverse complement strand
GGGTGCACAGCGAGCAGGGCGAAAGCGAGATCACTTGCGAAATCCTGGTCAACTGCGCGGGCCAGTGGGCGCGGCAGTTCGGCGCGCTCGCTGGCGTCAATGTACCGCTGTATTCGGCCGAGCACTTTTATGTCGTGACCGGCAAGATCGAGGGCATACACCCCATGTGGCCGGTGGTGCGCGACCCCGACGGGTACATCTACTACAAAGAAGAAGTGGGCGGTCTGGTGATGGGCGGCTTTGAGCCGGTGGCCAAGCCCTGGCGTGTCGACCCCATCCCGTCGACCTTCCAGTTTGAACTGCTGGGCGAGGACTGGGACCAGTTCGAGATCTTGATGCAAAACGCCCTGCAGCGCACGCCTTGCCTGGAGACGGCCGAGATCAAGATGCTGCTCAATGGGCCCGAGAGCTTCACGCCCGACGGCAACTTCATCCTGGGGCAGGCGCCCGAGATGGAGCGCTATTTTGTTTGCGCGGGCTTTAACTCGGCGGGCATTGCCAACTCGGGCGGCGCCGGCCGGCTGATGGCCGAATGGATCCTCGGCGGCGAGCCCAGTGTGGACCTGTCGGACGTCGACATCCGCCGCTTTGCGCCCTTTACCGGCAACCGCCGGGCGCTGGCCGAGCGCACCGCCGAAACCCTGGGCTTGCACTACGCAATGCGCTGGCCCCGGCAAGAGCTGCAGACCGCGCGGCCGCTGCGCACCTCGCCGCTGTACGACACCCTGGCCGCGCAGGGCGCGGTCTTTGGCAGCAAAAATGGCTGGGAGCGCGCCAACTACTTTAGACCCGCCGGCAGCCAAGCGGCTCGAGACACCCTGGATCGGCCCGATTGGCTGAGCTGGATGCAGGACGAGCAGCGTGCCACACGCGAGGCGGTGGCGCTGTACGACCAGAGCTCGTTTTCCAAACTGCTGGTGCAAGGCCGCGACGCGCTGGCCTTCTTGCAAAGCGTGTGCGCCGCCGATGTCGATTCGGCCATTGGCAAGATGGTCTACACCCCGCTGCTCAATGCGCGCGGCGGCTACGAGAGCGACCTGACCGTGATGCGCCTGGCCAGCGACCGCTTCATGCTGGTCACCGGTTCGGCGCAGGCCACACGCGACATGGACTGGCTCAAGCGGCATCTGGACCCCGAGCACTGGGTTTGCTTGAGCGATGTGAGCGCGCAAACCTGTGTGCTCTCGCTCATGGGCCCGCGCAGCGGCGAGCTGATGGCGCGGGTCAGCCCCGACGACGTTTCAGCGGCGGCCCTGCCCTTTGCCATGACGCGCGAAATCGACCTGGGCTTTGCCCGCGTGCGCGCCGCCCGCATGAGCTATGTCGGCGGTCCGGGCTACGAGCTGTATGTGCCGGTGGAGATGACGCGCCACGTCTACCAGACGCTGCAAGAGGCAGGGCAGGACCTGGGGCTGCGCAATGCTGGCTACTACGCGCTCGACGCCCTGCGCATCGAGCGCAGCCGCCGCGCCTGGGGCGCCGAACTGGGCCCAGATGAGACGCCACTGGAGACCGGCATGCTGCGCGGCATCGCGCTGGACAAGACCACAGCCTTCATCGGCCAGGCAGCGCTGCGCGAACGCCTGGCCCAGGGCAAACCGCTGACCAAAAAGCTGGTCCGGCTGCAATGCAGCGATCCTGCGGTTTATCTGTGGGGCGGCGAGCCCTTGTTACAGGGCAAGCAGACCATCGGCGAGATCACCTCGGCCGGCTGGGGCTGGGAAGCGGGCCGCTGCGTCGCGCTGGCCTATGTGCGCGGCGAGTTGGCCGCGCAGCCGCTGAAGGCCTACGCTGCCATGGCTGACGTCTGGGGCCAATCGGTGGCGGTGGTGATCGACGATTTAGGCTGAAGGCACTGGTTGGGGCAGCGCGCTGTGGCCTGCTCACCCTGGGGCTGCCCCACAATTGCGCGCATCACCCTCTTTTTTCTCGCCAGTCCATGTGCGCCCACTATGAATCGGTCCATGACCGGGCCCGGCTGAAACAGTATTTCGGTGCCCAGTTGCCCGACGAGGCGCTGCGGCGCGACGTCTGGCCTGGCTATGAGGGCACCTTCATCATCGCTGGCCCACAAGACGGCGAGGGTTTGGCGCGCCGCGCACTGGCCGGTCGTTTCGGCCTGGTGCCGCACTGGGCGCGCGAGCCCAAGATCGCCCGCCACACCTACAACGCGCGCAGCGAGACGGCTGCGCAAAAGCCCAGTTTTCGAGACGCCTGGGAGCGCGGCGCGCGTTGCATCGTGCCGATCGAGACCTTCTTCGAGCCAGACTGGCGCAGCGGCCAGGCGGTGCCCGCGCGCATCGGTGCGGTCGACGGACAGCCTCTGGGCGCCGCCGGCCTGTGGTCGCTCTGGCACGACGGCGCAGGCCAGGCGCTGCACAGCTTCACGCTGCTGACGATCAATGCCGACGAGCATGCCTTCATGCGCCACTATCACAAGCCGGCAGAAGAAAAGCGCATGATCGCCATCTTGCCGCCCGAGCGTTATGACGACTGGCTGCGCGCCGATGCGGCTGCGTCGCACGACTTCCTGCAGCCTTGGCCAGCGCATCGGCTGACTGCCCTGGGCTCAAGCGATGCACCTGTGCGCAGCACCGGGCAGCAGAGCCTGCCCTTTTGAGCTGCAGTCTTTGACGACCTGCGGGCTTGCCGGCAGCGCCGCGGCTTTCAGCAAGCCCGGGTGTTGTCCCTGATGGGCAGCCGCCGCACCGAGCCCTAACATGGCGCATTACCGACTGCCTGGAGCGCCATCATGCTGACCACCCGAAGAATCCTCACCGCCGCCTTGCTCGGCCTGCTGGCCCAGACGGGCCTGGCCCAGAGCTGGCCGAGCCGGCCGATCAAGCTGGTGGTGCCCTTCCCGCCTGGCGGTCTGATCGACAACATGGCACGGTTGGTGGCGCCCAGGCTGTCGCAGGAACTTGGCCAGCCCATCGTGATCGACAACAAGCCCGGCGCCGGCGGCAACCTCGGTGCAGCCGAAGCCGCCCGCGCGGCGCCCGACGGCTACACCCTGCTGATGGCCTCGCCCCCCTTGACCATCAACCCGGCGCTGTATGCCAAGCTGCCCTACAAGCCCGAACAGATCAGCCCGATCGGCCTGCTCGGTCGCGTGCCCAATGTGCTGATGGTGGCGCCGGGCGCGGGCATCAACAGCGTGACCGACCTGACGGCGCAGGCCAAGGCCAAACCCGGTCAGCTCAACTATGCATCCAATGGACAAGGCACTTCGCTGCACCTGAGCGCCGAGCTCTACAAAAGCCAGGCCGATGTGTCCGTCGCGCATATTCCCTACAAGGGCGCTGCCGCTGGCCTGAGCGCCCTGATGGCGGGCGAAGTGCAGATGATGTTTGACAACCTGCCCTCAGCCCTGGGGTTGATCCAAGGCGGCAAGCTCAAGGCCCTGGCCGTGACCACGCCGCAGCGCAGCAGCGCGCTGCCCAATGTGCCGACCATGGAGGAGGCAGGCATGAAGGGCTATCAGGTCTTTGCCTGGTTCGGCATGGCCGCGCCCAGCGGGCTGCCCGCCGCTGTGCAACAAAGGTTGGAGCAGGCGCTCGAGCGTGTGGCCGCGCAGCCCGAAGTCAAGGCCGCCATGCTCAAGGCAGGGGCCGAGCCGACCTGGGGCAACGCCCAGGCCCTGGCCAGCTTCATGCAGGCCGATACGGCGCAATGGAAAAAAGTCGCGGCCTACGCCAAGATCGCTTTGGAATGAGGCTTGGCCCTGGCGCTGCGGCCCGCCCGCGCCAGGCTCTCGATGGAATCAAGGAAGGCTGCCACCATGCGCATGCCGCGCCGCTGAGCCAGGCACAGCACATGCGCGTACGTGTAGACCTCGGCATCGCTGATGCGCACGCAGTGCAAACCTGGGCCGGGCACGTACTCGACCGCCGAGACCGCAGCGATCCCCAACCCACGGGCAACGGCCTCGCGAATCACCTCGCGGCTGCCAATTTCCATCACCACATCAGGTTCGACACCCGCTTTCCCAAGGACTGAATCGAGCGCCTTGCGAGTCGTGGATCCAGGCTCGCGAAAAATCATGCGCTCTCCCGCCAATTCCGCCAGACGGATGGATCGCCGCCTTGCAAACCGATGCGACGCCGCCGTGAAAATCACCACCGGGTGGCGGCTGAAGGGAACGGAGATGAATCGGTCATCGCTGACCACCTGCGCCATCACGCCCACATCGGCCCGGTAGTCCAAGAGACGGCTCAACACGTCCTCAGAATTGCCGGTGCTCACCGAGACCTTCACATCCGGATACTGGCTGCTGAAATTGACCAGCATTTGCGTGACATGAAAGGGCCCCACAGCGGCGACCCGCAAATGGCCCGTCTTGAGTTGTCCGGCGTCCTCCAGCAGTGAAATCGCATCGCCTTCCAGACTGAAGATCTGCTGGGCCAGTTGCATCAACTGTTCACCGAGCTCTGTGGGAATGACACGGCGCCCTTGTCGCAGCAGCAGTTCAACCCGATAACGCTCTTCGAGGAAGCGCACTTGTGTGGTCAAGGTGGGCTGACTCAGATGCAGCAATTGCGCTGCCTTGGTGAAGCTGCCCATGCGAGCCACCGCGTAAAAGGATCTCAGTTGGGTCAGTCGCATCGCAGTTTTCTGGTCGTGGAAAAGCCTAGGATTTACCCTGAAATTTTATAGATTTATTCAATAGTAAACCCTAAAAATTCAATTTGCTAAATAGTTTTCAAGGGGAGAAAGTCAATGCCTCGCTGCGCAACTTCGCAGGTCGAACGAACCGCGCGAGATCGACCCTGGTTCCCAACAGGACAGCATCGGTAAGCGACAGTGGGCATCAACGAAGCCCGCTCATCACATCAAGCGGAGGTCATCATGAAGCTTTCATCACGTCGACAGATCTTGTCAGCGGGCATCGCTCTGCCCTTGATCTCACTGGGCCAGCCGGCCAGCGCGCAATCGGTCTTGACGGTCGGACTGATCCCGTCGGAAGACTCTCGGGCCATGATCGCCAACAGCCAAGCCATGATGGACATGTTGGCCAAAGCCTTGGGCATGCAGGTTCGCCCATTCGTTGCCGCCGACTACAACGGCGTGATTGAGGCCCTGCGCGCCAAGCGACTCGATGTGGCTTATCTCGGGCCTTTTTCCTATGTGCTGGGCACGACGATCGCAGATATCGAAGCTTTCGCCGTCGCAGAAACCAAGCGAGCAGGGCGCACCTTCTATCACAGCAAAATCATCACCCACAAAGACAGTGGCATCAAGACCGTCCAGGATCTCAAGGGCCGCAACTTCGCCTTTGTCGATCCGAGCTCGACCTCGGGCCACTTGTTCCCGAAAGCAGGTCTGATGAAGGCTGGCTTCAATGCGGACAAAGACTTTGGACGGGTGATTTTCTCTGGCTCGCATGATTCAAGCGCGATTGCCGTACAGAACAAGAAGGTCGATGCGGCGGCCATCGCCGACCGCATTCTTGATCAGGCCATCGCCAAAGGCTTGGTCAAGAAGGAGGACATCGTGACCATCTGGAGTTCAGATCCCATTCCGGAGTCTCCAACGGTTTGGCGTCGCGACTTGCCCGCCGATCTCAAGCGGCGAATTCAGGCGGCGTTCTTGGAGGTCAAGGACATACCCTGGTCCGATCAGGGCATGCTCAATGGCTTCAAGCCGACCAACGATGCGGCCTACAACGTAATCCGAGACACCGCCAAGCTTCTCAACCTTGAACTGCGGAAGATGAAATGATCCGTATCGAAGGTCTGTCCAAGCACTACGGCTCGGTGCAGGCACTGCAGCATGTCGACCTGACTGTGCAGCGGGGGGAGTTCCTGGTGATCCTAGGTGCCTCTGGGGCCGGGAAGTCGACCCTGCTGAGGTGCATCAACCGACTGGCTGAACCCACCACTGGCTCGGTCTGGGTGGACGGTCAAATGTGCACCTCCAACCGAGCCGGGCTCAGGGCGGTACGGCGCGATGTGGCAATGATTTTTCAGCACTACAACGTGGTTCCGCGCTTGTCTGTGCTGAAAAACGTGCTGACCGGCCGGCTCGGGCGCATGCCCGCTCTGGCATCCTGGATTCAGCTGTTTCCGCAGCAAGACATCTCCATCGCCAGGCAGTGCCTGCGGCGGGTCGAGCTTGACGAAAAAGCTGACAGCCGCACCGACAAGCTTTCGGGTGGGCAAAAGCAGCGTGTTGGAATTGCAAGGGCGCTGGCGCAGCAGCCCAAAGTGATCTTGGCCGATGAGCCGGTTGCCAGCCTGGACCCTAAAACCTCGCGCACGATCTTAAATTACCTGCGCCAAACCAGTCAGCAGGACGGCATCACCGTGGTCTGCAACCTGCACCAGGTCGACTATGCGCGCGAGTTTGGCAGCCGCATTGTGGGCGTAGCCGGCGGCCGTATCGTGTTCGATGGCCCCCCCTCAGAACTCGACGATGAGGCCCTGGCCCGGATCTACCCCAGCGGTGTCGAACAAGGTGATACAGCCAACTCCGACGCGACCTCAGTGCATGAGCGCAGCGCAGCCTAACCCCACCACAAGCAAGGCAAGCCATGACGACCTTTGGACACTTCCAACTGCTGCTCGGCTCCCAGGGCGGACGATTGAGCGGACTGCAGCGTGGAGCGATCGCAGCCGTGGCTGTTGCCATACTCTGGTGGGCCGCGCTGGGCAGTCAAATCAGCTTTGTTGATCTGGCCCAGGGGGCACCCTGGATGGCCGACTTCATCAGCCGGATGTTCCCACCCAACTTGGAATTTGCAGCCAAGCTGGTCAAGCCGGCCATCGAGACCATTCAGATCGCGATCTGGGGGACGCTGTTTGCCATCGTCATGGCCGTTCCGGTGTGCTTCCTGGCAGCACGCAATATATCGCCCAACGTTGCGGTCTTTCATTTGATGCGGCAGGTGCTCAATATCGCTCGCGGCATCAACGAAATCATTTTGGCGCTGATCTTCGTGGCAGCTGTGGGCCTTGGGCCTTTTCCGGGTGTCCTGGCCCTGGCCCTGCATGGTGCCGGAATGCTCGGGAAATTCTTTGCCGAATCCATTGAAGAGATTGACCAGGGGCCCATCGAGGCCCTGCGCTCCACGGGCGCCGGTCCGATACAAATCATCATCTTCGGCGTCATGCCGCAAGTGATCACCGCATGGATCGCAGTCATCTTGTACCGTTTCGAAACCAATCTGCGCCAAGCCACCGTGCTAGGCATGGTCGGTGCCGGTGGTATCGGCTTTGAGTTGGTGGGCAGCATGAAGCTGTTTCAGTATCAGGACACCGCCACCTGTATCTTAGTGATCGTGGTCATGGTCATGACCGCGGACTTTATCTCCAGCCGGCTGCGTGCACGAATCCAGGAAGGGGGGCACTGATGCCGTCGGCCCAAATGCCCGCGTATTTTCACAATCCGGTCCGTACCGTCTTTGCAGCCGGCGCCCTGGAGCAATTGCCTGATCTGCTCGGCTCTCGCCGAGCCGCGCTGGTGATATTCCCACAGGCCAGGCAATTGGGTCTTGTCGATCGCATCGGGGCCCTGCTGGGCTCAAAGCTGGCCACGGTCATCGAAGACGTGCAACCGAACCCCGACGTGGCCGAATTGGCCCAGACTTGGCAGACGTTCTGGCAAGAACACGATCAGGTCGAAACTCTCATCGCAGTCGGGGGTGGCAGCGTGATTGACACGGCCAAGGCCTTGATGGTGGGAAACGACAGCCTGGACTTCAATGATCTGGTGCTCGGCCTGGCTGGCCAAGCCCCCTTGAAGGCGACCCGCTTCAAGTCCCTTGTGGCTGTACCCACCACGGCCGGAACCGGCAGCGAGGTCACACCCTGGGCCACGCTGTGGGATCGAAATCGGCAAAAGAAGTACTCACTGCATCTGCCGCAGACCTGGCCAGAGCTGGCCGTGATTGATCCGCAATTGATGGTCTCTCTGCCCGCCTCGGTGACGCTTCAAAGCGGTCTTGATGCCCTTTCGCACGCACTGGAGTCGATCTGGAATCTCAATGCGAATCCACTGTCGGACACCTTCGCAACGGCGGCCATCCAGGACGTCATGGACATCCTGCCCCGCCTGATGGACGACCTGAGCGATGTGACTCTACGCGGGCAAATGGCCTTGGCGGCGCTCAAGGCCGGAATGGCGTTTTCAAACACAAAGACGGCGCTGGCCCACTCCATTTCTTATGAGATGACCTTGCGATATGGTTTGCCTCACGGGATCGCCTGCTCTTTCCCACTGCCCTACGTCATGCAGCGCGCAGTCGGCCACAGGGAGGATCGCGATGCCGTGCTGGCCCAGGCACTGAGGGTTCCGGCATCGCAAGGCGCTGCCAAGCTGGCCGAATTCATCGAGTCCTTGGGCGTCAAGACCCGATTTTGCGACTACGGGGTTCCCGACAGCGAAGTCGACCGTATGGTGCGCGATGCGCTGACCGGCGCGAGAGGGCGTAACTTCATTGGTCAATGAACACACAACACTGGGAGATCTGCTGGTTTCCCTTGGGATGAGTCATACCTCACTAAAAACGGCGCGCACCGGGCGCCAGCCCTAAGCAGACTCCGATAGCCCGCGAGAAGATGTTTCCGACACCGGGTAAACCCTAGATAAAAGTAGACCGCGACCTCTGTGCAAGGGGCCTCAAACGATACAAAATAATTGCCGCGGGAAATTTTTTTGTTTCATAAAAGTCCATCTGTGTTCTGACCGCCCTCCTTCAGAACGACACATCACCATTGAAGCCACTGCTGATCCAGAATGAGGGTTAACCCAGATTCTGGATCGGTATCGGCTCAGTAACCTAGCGCATCCCCAACCCCGAGAGGAAATCCTGATGAAGCCCCTGCTCAAAATCGCGGCGCTGTCGGCCACCCTGGTCGCCGGCGTCGCATCTGCCCAGACCATCACCCTGAAGGTGCACCATTTCCTGGGCCCGCAGTCGATCCAGCACACCACCATGCTCAAGACCTGGTGTGACAACATCGCCCGGGATTCCAACAATCGCCTGAACTGCCAGATCTTCCCGGCCATGCAGCTCGGTGGCTCGCCGCCGCAGCTCTATGACCAGGCCAAGGACGGGGTGGCCGATGTGGTGTGGACCGTGGCCGGCTACTCGGCCAACCGCTTCGTGCGCAGCCAAGTCTTCGAGCTGCCCTTCATGATGACCAACGCCGGCGCCACCAGCCGCGCGGCCTGGGACTTCGTGCAAAAGTACGCCATGGACGAATACAAAGACGTCAAGCTGCTGGCGGTGCACGTGCACGGCCCGGGCGTGATCTTTACCAAGAACAAGCCGATCACCAAGATCGAAGACCTGCGCGGCATGAAGATGCGTGGCCCGACCGCCACCGTCACCAAGATGCTGGCCAATATGGGCGCCACTCCGGTGGGAATGCCGGTGCCGCAGGTGCCCGAGGCGCTGTCCAAAGGCGTGATCGATGGCGCGGTCATCCCCTACGAAGTCGCCCCGGGCCTGAAGGTCAATGAGCTGACCAAGTACGCCTCCGAGACGCCCAAAGGCTCGCCCGCTCTGTACACCACCTTCTTCGTGGTGCCCATGAACCGCGCCCGCTACGACTCGCTGCCGGCTGACCTCAAGGCCGTGATCGACAAGAACTCGGGCCGCGAGCTGTCGGCTTTCTTGGGCAGCACGCAAGAGGGCAACGACGTCCCCGGTCGCAAGGCCTTCGTCGAGACCCCCGGCTACACCATCACCCAGATCCCGGCTGCCGAGGTCGATCGCTGGAAGAAAGCCACCGACAACCTCGACGACGAGTGGGTGGCCGACATGAACAAGCGCGGCTTTGCCGGCAAGGCCATGCTCGATGAAGCTCGGGCTCTGGTGCAAAAGTACAGCAAGTAAACCAGGCGGCTGGTTCAATCGTCTGTGAGGGCGGGGCGCAAGCTCCGCCCGCTTTGTTTCGATCCAGGCAAAAAATGGAGACCGTCCTTTGGCCGATTTGCTGATTTCAGAATCGGGCGAGCGCTACACCGGCTACGGCCTGTTCCTTGATCGCTGCTGCAAGGCGCTGGCCGTACTGTCGGGCGTGACGCTCACCCTGATGGCCTTCATGTCCCTGTGGAGCATCGGCGGGCGAACCCTGTTCGACAAAGCCTTGGTGGGCGACTACGAGTTGGTGCAGATCATGACGGCTGCCGCCGTTGGCTTGGCGCTGCCCTATGCCAACTGGATTGGCGGCCATGTGATCGTGGACTTTTTTACCGCCAAGGCACCGGTCAAGACCAATGCCGCCCTGGACAGCTTGGCTTATTTGGTAATGGCCTTCTTTTCCTTCCTACTGGCCTGGCGCCTGCTGCTGGGCATGTTGGACCTGCGCTCAAATATGGACGCCTCCATGCTGCTGAGCATTCCCACCTGG
>CANHBU010000031.1 GCA_947458345.1 Comamonadaceae bacterium | reverse complement strand
TTCGAGCGCGTCATGGGCCGCGCGCTGGCCGCCTCCGACCCTGCCGGCTTTGCCCTGCGGCGCCAGCAGGCGCAGGCCCGCGGCCACTTGTACGGCCGCGGCCTGGCCTACTACCTCGAGTCCTGCGGCCCGGGCGCTGCCGCCAAGGACCAGGTGCGCGGGCGCATCGAGTCGGCGGGCCTGACGCTGCACGCCATTTCGGGTGCATCGGGGCAAGGCCATGAAACGTCTTTTGCCCAGATCGTCGAGCGCGAGCTGGGCTTGCCCCTGGAGCGGGTGCGTTTTGTCGCAGGCGAGGTCGGCCGCGACCTGGTGGGCAACTCGACCGGCGGCTCGCGCACGCTCTACGGCCTGGGCAGCGCCGTTTTAGACCTGTGCCGCCGCCTCATGGAGCAGGGCAGGGCGCAAGTGGCCCTGCAGTGGGGCTGCAGCGAGCCCGAGGTGCGCGTTGAAGGCAGCAGCTGGCGCCATGCCAGCGATGCCAGCCGCAGCCTGCGCTTTGTGGCCTGGTTCGATGCCCAGGCGCAGGCCCTCGAAGGCCTGGAGCTCATCGGCGAGGCCTCATCGGGCTCCACTTTCCCCAATGGCTGCCATATCGCCGAAGTCGAAATCGATCCGCAGACCGGTACGCCCGAGCTGGTGGGCTATTGGGCCGCCGACGATGTGGGCGAGGTGATCTCGCCCAAGCAGCTGCTCGGCCAGGTGCACGGCGGCGTGGTGCAGGGCTTGGGTCAGGCCTTTGGTGAGCACGCGGTCTACGACCGCCACACCGGCCAGCTGCTCACCGGCTCCTTCATGGACTACGTCATGCCGCGCGCGGGCATCTTGCACGGCTTTCATCATGAGAGCGTGCCGGTGCCCACGCAGCTCAACAAGCTCGGCGCCAAAGGCGTGGGTGAGTCGGGCTGCTCGGGCTCTTTGCCCGCCTTGGCCAACGCGGTGATCGATGCCCTGCGTCCCCTGGGCGTCAGCCAGGCCGATATGCCGTTCACGCCGGCGCGGGTTTGGGCTTTGATTCACCAGCGGTAAAAGGCGCCGCGCTGCGCTCGGTTGTCAGCTGAGCGGTTCGGCCATAAACTCAGCGCGATGCGTTTTTTGTACCGGCTTTTATGGCTTGCCCTGCTGCCCTTGGCGGCCAGCGCCCAATCGCGGCTGCCGCCCTGTCAGGGCGAATGGTCCCGCAGTTACTGGAACAACTGCCAGGGCGTGCAGCCCCTGACCGGTGGCGATGTGTATGTCGGCGAGTTCAGGGGCGACAAGCGCAACGGCCAGGGCACCCTGACTTACGCTGGCGGCAACCGCTATGTGGGCGAGTTCAGGGACGGCAGCTTCCACGGTCAGGGCACCTTCTTTTTCTTGGCCGACGGCCCGGCCCGAGGTGACCGCTATGAGGGCGAGTTCAAGGACGGCAAGCGCAATGGCCAGGGAAGCTACATCCATGCCGATGGCAGCCGCTACGTAGGCGACTACCGCGAAGACCGCCGCCATGGCCGGGGCATGTTCCTGTTTACCAACGGCAACCGGTTTGTCGGCGAGTACCGCGATGGCAAACGCAACGGCCAGGGCACCCTGAGCTTTGCCTCTGGCGACTCCTATGTCGGTGAGTTCAAGGACGGCAACTACGACGGCCAGGGCACCTATGTGTTTGCCAGCGGCAATCGGTATGTGGGCGAGTTCCGTGACGACAAGTTTCATGGCTTCGGTATCGAATACGCGCGCGATGGATCGGTCAGCCGGCAGGGGCGTTGGGCTGCCGGATCCCTGGTGCAGTCGCAGTTGCTCGATCCGCGCCGCTTTTCGATCGCTGCGGAGGCCCGGCCTGCGGCGCCTGTGGATGCGGGCCGTGCTGAAAGAGACCGACTGGCCGCGCAAGCCGATGCCGAACGCCAGCGCCGCCAAGAGCTCGAGGCGCAACTCGAGGCCGAGAGGAAGCGGCGCATCGAGGCCGAGAGCCGCCGCGGCTCCGACGAAGGCCAGTCGAGCGGCACGGGGTTCTTGGTGGCCCCGGGGCTGCTGATCACCAATCAGCACGTGGTGGCCGACTGTCAGCGTATCGATGTGGTCTCGCCCGATGGACGCCGGGCCGCCCGGGTGGTCGACTCGGACGACCTGATTGACTTGGCCTTGCTGCGTGTTTCGGGCCTGTCGGGGCCGATCGCCCCCATCCGCCGCCCGGGCAGCGTCAGGCTGGGCGAGCCCGCCTATGCCTTCGGCTTTCCCTTGACCGGCCTGCTCAGCGAGGGCGGCAATTTCACCACCGGGGTGGTCAGCGGTTTGCGCGGCATGCGCGATGCCGCCAACCAGATTCAGATTTCCACCCCGGTCCAACCGGGCAACAGCGGCGGGGCTGTGGTCGACTCATCGGGCGGCGTGATCGGCGTGGTGGTGGCCAAACTCAATGCGACCGAGGTCTCGCGGCTGACCGGAGACATTCCGCAAAACGTCAACTTTGCGGTCTCGCTGCAGACCCTGGTGCAATTTTTGAGAAAAAACGCCGTCTCCACCTCCTCCGTAGAACGCGGGGCCAGCCTTGATACCGCGCAGCTGGCCGAGGCCTTGCGAAGCGTCAGCCACCGCGTCGATTGCTCGGCACCCCCCGCAGCAGCCCCGGCCAGCGCCCCGGCCCCAAACACCGCCTTTTGGCTGATCAATCGGGCGGGCGAAGCGATCTTTCGGATTTACGTCTCCTCCACCGAGTCCAAGGACTGGGGCTCCGATTGGCTGGGCCAGGGCACGCTTTCGACGGGCGAGCGCCACAAGCTCGAGCCCTCGGCCGACCAGGGCTGCCTGTTCGATGTGCGGGTCGAGTACCGGGCTGGAAAAAGCGAAGAAAAAAGAAACCAGAACTTTTGTGAGCTCAGCGAGCTGATCTTTGACGGACAGCGTGCTCGCTGATGGGCGTGCGGCGTTAAGCGCAAAGCAATAGGCTCGCCCTGCAAAACCCCGTCACCGCTAGGAATGAAGCGATCCAGTGACGGGGTTTTGCAGACGGTCCCCAGACGCGCAAGTCGCCGCCCGTGGTGGCAACTTGCCATTGCCGACAGGCCTGCCCGATCGGCTCAGCCTGCCAGCCCCACCACCACCGCTGCCTCGTCCACGGCCGCCATGGCCGGGCGGCGCAGCTTGAGCTCTTGCGTGCTTTCGGCGAAACCCACCAGAGACAGCCCGCCGGCCAGTTGCAGGGTGACCTCGCCGCTGTCTGAGCTGGAGCGGCGCAGCACCTGGCCGTGCAGCAGGTTCACATCACCCGCAGCCACGATGGTGGGCGCCACGGTCACCGCTGTGGCCTTGCACAGCGCCAGCACCTGCATGCCCGCCTTCAGGCCCAGCAGCTGCTGGCTCTCGAGGGTGATGCGCGAGACGATGGGCAGGCCTGCTGCGGTGTGCATGAACACCCGCACCGCGCCGCGCGAGCTTTTGATTTGGACGATGGAGCAGGGCAGGTGGTTGCGCATGCTGGTGCGCAAGCCCACGTTGGCCAGGCCCTGAAGGTCCAGGCCCTTGCCGGCACGTTGGATCTGCGCCAGGGCCTCTTGACGCGCCTGGTGGAGCAGGTCGGCCGCGCGCAGCAGTTCAACCCCATGGGCGGTCAGCCGCGCGCCGCCGCCGCCTGAGCCGCCCACGGCTTTTTCGATCAGGGGCACGCCGGCCAGATTGCCCAAGGTTTCAACGGCCTGCCAGGCCGCCTTGTAACTCACCCCAGCCGCCCGCCCGGCCTGCGAAATCGACCCGAGCGCATGAATAGCCCGCAGCACATCGAGCCGCTTGTCGGTCATGGCGCTGCCCAGGGCTTGCTCGTAGTGGAGGGCGGGTTGGGTCATGCGACGGATCCGTTTATTCGTTGTTCAAAAAGAGAATAGCGATGCTAAAATCAAAATTCATGTTGATCATAGCGACTTTACTCTTATGAAGCGCGCTGGCTCGCATAGCCTGCGTGTGTGGTCCTTGAGGTGGTTCACCGGCTTGGCCCTCACTGGGCTTTGGCCTGCGACGGTCCAGGGCGCAGCGACCAGCGCGCCGCCCGTTCAGATCGCCGTAGCGGCCAATTTTGCGGCACCGGCCAAGCGCATCGCGCAGGACTTCGAGCGCCACAGCGGGCACAAGGTGCTGCTGTCATTGGGCGCCACCGGCAGCTTGTATGCCCAGATCAAGAACGGCGCGCCCTTTGTCGTCTTTTTGTCGGCCGACGCGCAGACCCCCGCCAAGCTCGAGCGCGAGGGCCTGGCTGTGGCGGGCACGCGTTCGACCTATGCCACCGGGCGCTTGGTGCTGTGGAGCAAGAAAAGCGGTGGGCTCGACGGCCAGGTGCTGCGCAGCGGCCGCTTTGACAAGCTGGCCCTGGCCAGCGCACGCCTAGCGCCTTATGGCGCTGCAGCCCAGCAAACCCTGCGCAGCCTGGGCCTGGCCGAGGCCGTGGCGCCCAAGATCGTCGAGGCCAGCAATATCGCGCAGGTCTACCAGTTCGTGGCCTCGGGCAATGCCGATCTGGGCTTCGTGGCGTTGTCGCAAGTGCTCAGCGAGGGCAAGATCCGTGAGGGCTCGGCCTGGCCGGTGCCGGCGCATCTGCATGAGCCGATCGTGCAAGACGCGGTGCTGCTCAAGGCCGGCGCAGGCCATGCAGGGGCGCAGGCCTTCTTAGCTTATCTGCAAAGCGAGCCCGCGCAGGCGGTGATACGCGCAGCGGGCTACGAGCGCTGAGTGTGACGGCCATGCCAACCCCCTTGCCGACCATCATGTCAACCCCCATGCCTACCCCATGACCTTCCAACTGAGTTCACAGGACTGGCAGGCCATCGTCCTGACGCTTGAGCTTGCCAGCCTGACCACGCTGTGCCTCTTGCTGCTGGCCACGCCCCTGGCCTGGTGGCTGTCGCAGACGGACTCACGCTGGCGCTCGGCGATTGCCGCACTGACCACGCTGCCGCTGGTGCTGCCGCCCACCGTGCTGGGCTTTTACCTGCTGGTCCTGCTCGGGCCGCAGGGCTGGATCGGCCAACTGACCCAGGCCCTGGGTTTGGGTCTGCTGTCGTTTTCATTCAGTGGCCTGTTGCTCGGCTCGATCGTTTTTTCGCTGCCCTTTGCGGTCCAGCCGATCCAGCACGCCTTCGAGGCTATGGGCAAGCGCCCTCTGGAAGTGGCCGCCACTTTGCGGGCGCGGCCCGTCGATGCCTTCTTTTCGGTGGCGCTGCCGCTGGCCCGTCCTGGCCTGCTGACGGCCGCCGTGCTCACGTTTGCCCACACGGTCGGAGAATTTGGCGTGGTGCTCATGATCGGCGGCAACATCCCGGGCCAGACGCAGGTGGTGTCGACGCAGATTTATGCGCACGTCGAGGCCATGGACTATGCCCAGGCGCACACCTTGGCCGCGGGCATGGTGCTGTTTTCTTTTGCGGTGCTGGTGGCGCTGTCGCTGCTCAAAAAGCGCACGGGCCGGGTGCTGCCATGAAGGCCGAGATGACTGCCGCCAAGACGGCCGCCATCCTTGCGGACAAGGGCGCAAGCCCGATGAGCCCCAAGGACGCGCTGGCCATCGACCTGTCGCTGGCGCGGCCCGGCTTTGACTTGCTGGCCGCCTTGAGTTTGCCCGCGCGCGGCATCACGGTGGTCTTTGGTGCCTCGGGCGCTGGCAAGACCACGCTGCTGCGCTGCGTCGCTGGGCTCGAGCGCGCCAGTGGGCGGGTGGTGGTGGCCGGCCAGGTCTGGCAAGACAGCGCACGCGGCCTGTTTGTGCCCACCTGGCAGCGCGATCTGGGCTATGTGTTTCAGGAGGCCAGCCTGTTCGACCACCTCAATGTGCAGCGCAACCTCGAATTCGGTATCCGGCGCGTCAACAAGCCCGGTGCCGCCAAGGCCTTGCACGATGCGGTCGAACTGCTGGGCATCGCGCATCTGGGCCGCCGCATGCCCGGCGAGCTCTCGGGCGGTGAGCGTCAGCGCGTGGCCATTGCCCGCGCACTGGCCACCGAGCCCGCGCTGCTCTTGCTCGACGAGCCGCTGGCCTCGCTCGATGCGCCCCGCCGGCGCGAAATCTTTCCTTGGCTCGAACGGCTGCGCGATGGGCTGAGCATTCCCATGCTCTACATCACCCATGCCAGCGACGAGGTGGCCCGGCTGGCCAGCCATCTGGTGATCATGGAGCAGGGTCGGGTGCGCAGCAGCGCAGCGCTCGAGCAGGTGCTGGCCGATCCCGACAGCGCGCGGCGCGCGGGCCAGGAGCTGGGCGCCGTGCTTGAGGCGGTGGTGATCGAGCGCGACGCGCATTTTCAGCAAGCCCGCGTCGGCTTGCAAGGCGCGAGCCTGTGGATCAGCGATCCGGGCCTGGCGCCCGGACAGACCCTGCGCCTGCGCATCCTGGCCCGCGATGTCGCGGTGAGCTTGCAGGCCCACGAGGGCGCTGTGCCGGCTCAGCTCGAGGGCATCGAGGCCCATCCCGACCCCGCCTTGCTGTGGCTCAAACTGCGATGCGGCCCCTGGGTGTTCTGGGCCTGTGAGGCGCGCCGCACCATCGGCACCCCGCCCGCCGCTGCGCTGTGGTGTCATATCCGCTGGGCCACGCCCCTTGCGGGGGTGGTGGGGGAGCGCTTGTAGGCCGGTTATGGCCAGGTTGTCGGCGGTTTGCTCGCGTCCTGGGGTGCATCTGTGCTTGGACTTCCTTCCTTTTGATGGGTATGCCGCAAGGGGGCAGGTCACCGCGAGCCGCTTGCGCCGTGGCGGGACGTGGCGGGACGTGGCCATCGAGTCCCCATCGTCACAAAATTCAAAAGGGCAGGTGGCGCTTTGCCAGTTGGTGAAGGCTGGCGTCGTCCAGGCTGGCTTTGGAGGCGAGCATCCACAGGTCGAATTGTTCGGGCCGGACCTGGCCCACGCAGCGCGCAAAGCCGCAGGCTTGGAGCGTGTTGGCCAGCACGTCGAGCGTGAAGCCGCAGCGATGGGCCATGTACAAATTTCCCGCTGCCATGGCCGATCGAAGGCCGTACAGGATGTCGATGGCTGCGATCGGGCCGGCACCTGAGGTGTAAAGAGGCGAGGCCAGTTCGCCGCGGGCCACGCGGGCACAGACCGATTGCAGATCGGGGCAGGTGATCAGCACCATGCCGTCGGCCTTGAGCACCCGGACAAACTCGGCCAAAGCCAGGGGCACCTCGTGCGGGTACAGATGCTCGATGTTGTGACTCGAAACGATGGCGTCGATCGTGCCGCTGGCCACGGTGGCCATATCGGTCATCGACCCGAGCACATCGGGTTGCACGGCCGGATCGATGTCCATGCGCACCTCGCGCCAGTCGCCCAGGCCGGTAAACCCATGCCCACGCCCTTTGGGGCCGCAGCCCACATTGAGCACCACTCTCGGCTCCGTCTTCATGCATCACCTTTTTGTCAACGCGGCGGGCAAACGACAGCCCAGTCCACGATCGGCCTGTTGTCAGCCTGCTCAGCAGATTATCGGGCGCGACAGCAACGGCCGAAGCGATGCAAGACGTCAACGATGGCCTTCGTGATCGCCAGGCCGCGAGGCCGTAGCAGTCCAATGCCTTCTGGCGATCAAGCACTCAGGTGGCCGGCGCTTACCCCTGTGTGCAGCCTGTTTCAATGTTTGACTTGCTCGACCACACCGGGCCAGACCCAGAAGCCTGATGATGTCTCATGGCTTTTCAGTCTTTGCCCCCGTCGACCGCCGCCAGCACCCAAATGCCCGCTGTGGGCAGTCATGGCTTGGAGCCTGTCGAGACGACCTTGCTCATTCCCTTGGTTGCGCGAGCCTACGGTGACCAGATCTTCCCGGACATGGCTGTCCACGATCGCTGCGCCGAGATCGCACTGGCTGGCCTGCACGAGGACGAAGACGAGATCCAAGAGTACCTGCAAGACCGCCTGAGCGTGTACGGTGTGCTCTCACGCACCCGCATCTTTCGCCAACTGGCAACCGATTTTTTCACCCGGCATCCAAACAGCTGGGGCGTCAATCTTGGCTGCGGCCTGTCCTCGTACTTTCAGTGGCTCGACCGCCACGACAACCAGTGGCTCGACGCCGACCTGCCGGCTGTGATGGCGCTGCGCGAGAGCTTGTTGCCCACGCTGGGGTCGCGCCATCACAGCGCCAGCGTCGACCTGCGCCGCGCGCACTGGTGGCGATCGCTGGGCCTGCCCCAAGGGCCCCGCGCCCAGCCGGTGTGGGTCATGCTCGAGGGTGTGCTGATGTACCTGCAGCCCCAAGAGGTGATGCATGTGCTGCGCGAATTTGCATGTCATGCACCGCCGGGCTCCGAGCTGGTCTGTGACAGCCTGAGCTGGATGGCCACCGGCTGGGCCAGCCTGCATCCGTCGGTGTCGCACACCGATGCGCAGTTTGCCTGGGGCGCCCGCCAAATGAGCGACTTCACCGCGATCGACCCGCGCCTTTGCAAACTCTCAGAGCATGCTGTGCTCGATGGCTACAACCTGGCAACGGCCTGGCTGTGCCCGGGCTTTCGCGCGCTGTGGGGCGTGCCAGCCTACGGCATCGTCCGCCTGGGTCTCAGGGGGTTCGCACAAGCCCGCTAAACTACGGTCTGTCGCCACGCGGTTGCTCGCCGCGCCGGCCGATGCCCGGAGACTTGGGTGAGTGGTTTAAACCAGCAGTCTTGAAAACTGCCGAAGGGGTGACCCTTCCGTGAGTTCGAATCTCACAGTCTCCGCCAGTGCGTGCCTGAAGACGTCGCCAGGGGCGGCTTTGTCTATCGACTGATCGCACTTGCGTTCTTCATGCCCCGCGATGACTGGAACGCTTGCCGATAGATTTAAATCGGCAGGCGGTCGCGTAGGCGGTAGTAGCCGATGGAGGGTGCCAAGAACCAGGGGTTGCCGCTGTACAGCGGCCGGGTTTCAAAGGCCAGCCCGTCCAGCGCGGTCTTGCCTTCTTTGAGGCCCAGCACCTGCTGGCCGATGCGCATGCCAAAGTAGCTGGATGTGCCCACACCGGCGCCGCAGTAGCCCATGGCGTAGTGCATACCGTCGTGCTGACCCAGGTGCATGAGTTCGTCAAAGGTGTAGGCAACAAAACCGCACCACGAGTGGCTGATGGGCACCTCGGCGAGCTCGGGAAAAATGGCGGCCATGTCGGCATGGAGCTTGGGGCCGCTGATGAGTGGGTTGGTTTCTTGATGCGACACCCGGCCACCGAACAAGATGCGGCGCCGGTCGGGTGAGGCGCGGTAGTAAAACACCACCTTGCGCGTGTCGCTGACGATGCGGTTTTTGGGGATCAGCCGGTCCATCATGCCCTCGGGCAGCGGGTCGGTGGCGATCATGTAGCTGCCGATCGGGATCACGCGGCGCTGCAGCCAGGGGGTCAGGTTGCCGGTGTAGCCGTTTGTGGCAATGACGACATCGCGCGCCAGCACCACGCCGCGCGCGGTGGTCACACGAAACTGCGCGCCTTGTTTGTCGATGGCGCTGGCCGGACAGCGCGGGGCCACTTGCACCCCGGCCGCAAGGGCTCGCTCCAGCAGGCCTTGGTGGTAGCGCGCCGGGTGTACCGAGCAATGCTGCTCATAGACTACGCCGCCCCAGTAGCCATCGGAGCCCAATTCGCGCCGCTGTTCGGCCCGCGGCACCACATGGGCCCGCACTTCCAGGCCCTTGGGCTGATGGCTCAGTTTGGCAGCCAGGGCTTCGTATTGGGCCGCGTTGTGCGCCGCGTGAAAGCGCCCGACTTGGCCAAAGTCGCAGGCTATGCCTTCGCTGCGCACAAAGTCGGCGATCCAGGCCAGCGACTGCTGGCCCTCGCGCAGGATGCCAAAGGCGCGCTCTGCGCCGTGGCGCTTGGCCAGTTGGGCAAAGCTCGGTTTGATGCTGGTCGAGATCTGTCCACCGTTGCGCGTGCTGCAGCCCCAGCCGGCCTCCTCGGCGTCTACCACCAGGGTGGAGCGGCCACCGCGCGCGGTTTGCAAGGCGGCATGCAGGCCGGTGTAGCCGGCACCGATCACCAGCACATCCACCGTGGCGGGCAGCACGGCGTCGGGCAGGCTGGGCCGCTGGGCGTCGTCCCACCAATAGGGGGTCGTTTTGCAATGGGCCATCAGCTGGTCGTTTGTCATGGGGCGTGTGTCCGACTTGCGGCCAGCACCAGATCGGCGCCTTTTTCGGCCAGCATAAGGGTAGGGGCGTTGGTGTTGCCCGAGGTGAGCGTCGGGAAGACCGAGGCGTCGATCACGCGCAGGCCTTGCAGGCCATGCACGCGCAGTTGGGCGTCCACCACGGCCTGGCGCGGGTCTGGGCCCATGCGGCAGGTGCTGACCGGATGGAACACGGTGGAGGCGCGTTTTGCGATGTCGTCCATCACCTCGGCATGCGACTGCACGGCCGGCCCGGGCCTGAGTTCTTCTTCGATCACAG
>CANHBU010000030.1 GCA_947458345.1 Comamonadaceae bacterium | reverse complement strand
CCGAAGGCGAGCAGCCCACCTATGTATGCGCCCTGCCGCTCTATCACATCTTCGCCTTCACGGTGAACATGATGCTGGGCATGCGCTCGGGCGCCAAGAACATTCTCATCCCCAACCCCCGCGACCTGCCGGCTGTGCTCAAGGAGTTGGCCAATCACCGCATTCACATGTTTCCGGCGGTCAGCACCCTGTTCAACGGCCTGGCCAATCACCCCGACTTCAACAAGGTGGACTGGTCACACCTGAAGGTTTCGCTCGGTGGCGGCATGGCGGTGCAAAGCGCGGTGGCCAAGCTCTGGCTCGAGAAAACCGGCTGCCCCATCTGTGAGGGCTATGGCCTGTCAGAAACGGCGCCCTCGGCCAGTTGCAACCCGGTGACGAGTCGCGCCTTTACCGGCACCATCGGTGTGCCCATTCCCAGCACCTGGTTCAAGCTGCTCGACGACGCCGGCCATGAAGTGGCGCCCGGCCAGACCGGCGAGATCGCTATCAAGGGCCCGCAGGTCATGGCCGGCTATTGGCAGCGCCCTGACGAGACCGCCAAGGTGATGACGGCCGACGGCTACTTCCGCTCCGGCGACATTGGTCTCGTCGACGAGCAGGGCTTTTTTAAAATCGTTGACCGCAAGAAAGACATGATCCTGGTCAGCGGCTTTAACGTCTACCCCAACGAGATCGAAGACGTGGTGGGCATGATGCCTGGCGTGCTTGAGGCCGCCTGCGTGGGCGTGCCCGATGACAAGAAGGGCGAAGCGATCAAGCTGGTGATCGTCAAGAAAGACGCCGCGCTGACCGAAGAGCAAGTGCGCGAGCATTGCCGCGCAAACTTGACTGGCTACAAGCAGCCCAAGGTGGTCGAGTTTCGCACCGAGCTGCCCAAGACGCCGGTGGGCAAAATCTTGCGGCGCGAGCTGCGCGACAAAAAATAGCATTCGAGGCCTGCTTTGCAGGCCTTTTTTCATGGAGGGCTGACCCGATGTCTTTGCACCGTCGTCTTTTTCTGGCCGCAGGTGCCTCTGTGGCCGCGCCTGCCGTGTGGTCCCAAGCAGGCCATGCGCACCATTCGCCCTCGCACGGCGCCGGCCATCCGCCCTTGCCGGTGGCGCAGCCCTCGGCTGAGCCCTACGCCCGTTTGCGCGACGGCCAGCCGCATCACCTCACGCCCGATCAGACGGCGCAGCGCTCCTTTCAGAGCCCGGCACCGGCTGGCCCGCAGGGCCGCTGGATCCCCCGCGCCGCGCTGCCCATTCCGCGCAGCGAGATGGCTTGGGCCACCGAGTGGGCAGGCCGCATGCACGTGATCGGCGGCTATGGTGAAGGCCGGGTCGATCGCGGCTACCACCACGTCTACGAGCCGCGCACCGACACCTGGTTCAACGCTGCCGCTTTGCCGCGCGGTGCCAACCATGTTGCGGTGGTGGCCGACCAGGGGCGCATCTACGCCTTCGGTGGCTTTATTGAGCAAAACCGCAACCCCGACAACCACGCTTACGTCTATGAGGTCGCGCAGGACCGGTGGACCTCTGTGGCCCCCTTGCCCCGACCGCGCGGTGCGGCCGCTGCGGTGGTGCTCGGCGGGATGGTCCACCTCATTGGTGGGGCGGGCGCGCCCACCGATGAGCGTGCCAGCGTGGGCTGGCACGAGGTCTACGACCCCAAGGCCGACCGCTGGAGCCGGCGCAAGGCTTTGCCGGGCGGGCGCGACCATGTGGGCTGCGTGGCCTGGCAAGGCCGCATCCATGTGATCGGCGGGCGCTTCAACACCTTTGAGTACAACACCGATTTGCACCATGTCTACCTGCCCGAGCGCGACACCTGGGAGCTGCGCGCCCCCTTGCCGGTGGCCCGCTCCGGCCACGGGCTGGTGATCTACCGTGACCGGCTTTTTGCCATGGGTGGCGAGGGCGGCATCATCAACCGTGCGGGTCAGCAGACGGTGTTTGGACAAATGGAGAGCTACGACTGGCGCAGCGACAGCTGGCAAGCCCACGCGCCCATGCCGACCCCGCGTCACGCTGTGGCAGCCGTGACCATTGGCGACACGATTTACGTTGCCGGCGGCGGCGCCGTTCTCGGTGGCGGCGTGCAATCGGCGGTGCACGAGGCCTTTACCCTGGCCTGAGCCCCTGGCCTGAGCGGCAGGCGCGGCCAGCTTGCCGGGCTCAGCCCGTCAGCATATGGGTCGCCACCAAGGCCAGGAAGCCGGCAAAGAGTTTTTGCAACAGCCGCCGGTCCAGGTGCTGCGAAAGGCGTGCGCCCCAGTTGGCAAAAAACAGGCTGCTCGCGCTGATGCCCAGAAAGGCCCAGACATGCACGTAGCCCCAAGCCTGGTCGTTGGGTGGGCCGACCATGCCCAGGCCGATCGCGCCGATCAGGGAAATGGGCATCGCAAGGGCAGAGCTGACCACCACCGCGTGGCGCAAATCCACGCCCCGAAACACCAGGTAGGGCACGGTCATCGCGCCGCCGCTGACGCCCAGCAAGGTCGACACATGCCCGATGAAGGCCCCTGCGCCCAGAAGCTCGCCTTGTGGGGGCATCTGCACCCGCGTCTCGGATGACTGTTGCCAAAGCAGACTCAAACAGGTCAGCGCTGCAAAGAGGCCAAAGCCGCTGCGCAGCCAGCCGGTGGAGGCCCAGGACGCGACCCACACGGCCGCCACCGAGCCCACGCTGACTGCGGCGATCAGCGCGCCCAGTGGCTTGAGCTCAAGCCGACCGGCTCGCCAATGCGTCCACGAGCTGCTGACCGATGTCACCACGACACAAGCCAGTGAGGTGGCGACGGCAAAGTGCATCACCTGCCCGCCCATGACCGGGTCATCGCGCCACAGCATGTAGAGCGTGGGCACAATGACCAGCCCGCCGCCCACCCCAAACAGACCGGCCGTGAAACCGGCCGCTGCACCGACCCCCAGGATCAGCAAGATCAGCTCGGTCAGGTCGGTCGGCATATTGAGCGTTTGGGGCTGCAGCGCAAGTGTGAAGGCTCAGGCATCAGGTTCGGACATCAGGTTCAGGCGTCATGCCCAAGATTTAGGGGCACCTCGTGGCCCAGGGCGAGCTCATAGAGCGCGAACCAAGTTTGCCGGTCCATCGGCACTTGCTGGCTTTGCGCTCGACGTGCGCCAGACCCCGTAGGCGATCTGGCTCAGGCTGCGCCCCTTGGGCAAGGACACTCTTTTCATGACAAACCGCTCCTGTGATCAATGCCGCACGCCCAGCGGCGTGGTCGGCATTTGGGCTGGAACCCGCCCGTAGGCATGGGGCAACGATACCGTTTTGAGCTGCGGCAGCACCTTGGTGCCAAAGGTCTCGCACTCTTGCAGGTGAGGATAGCCCGAAAAAAGGAAAGCGCGGATGCCTACCTTCATGTCGTCATGAATTTCGCTGAGCGCCTGGCCGCGGATTTCGGCGCCCTTGTTCACATCCAGACGCGGCAGCAGGTGCCGTGCGCAATGGCGCTGGTGCCCAAGTGCGCTGGCGCCTTCTGGTCTCAGATCGGCGCAGCGCCCCTGAGAGTCGACACCGCCGCCTCCCATGCGGTCAGCTTGGCTTGGGCCCAGTCGCGGCTCATCTGCGGCTCGAAGATGCGCTCGATGGTCAGTCGATCGCGCAGGTCCTGCGCATGGGTGAACACGCCGGCGTGCAGGCCGGCAAGCACGGCCGCACCGAGTGCAGTGGTCTCGATCGTGGCGGGCCGCAGCACCGGCAGGCCCAGCAGGTCGGCCTGCATCTGCATCAGCAAGTTGTTGGCACTGGCCCCGCCGTCGACACGCAGGCCAGACAGGCCGCCCAGAGCGCGGGCGTCGGCTTGCATGGCCTGCAGCAAAACGGCGCTTTGCAAGGCGATGCTTTCGAGTGCCGCCCGTGCAATATGCGCCGCCTGCGTGCCGCGGGTCAGCCCCTGGATGCTGCCGCGGGCATGGGGCAGCCAGTAGGGCGCGCCCAGGCCTGCAAAGGCGGGCACCACCACCACGCCGTCCGTGTCATTGACCGAGGCGGCCAGCGCCTCCACATCGCTGCTGCGCTCGATCATTTTGAGCCCGTCGCGCAGCCACTGCACCACCGCGCCGCCAATGAAGACGCTGCCTTCGAGCGCGTACACCGGTGCGCTTTGGCCGCTCAGGCGGGCCGCGCAGGTGGTGATCAGGCCATTGCGGCTTGCGGGCGCGTCAAAGCCGGTGTGCATCAGCATGAAGCAGCCGGTGCCGTAGGTGTTCTTGACCTCGCCGGCTTGCAGGCAGGTCTGGCCCAGCAGGGCCGCTTGCTGGTCGCCCGCCACGCCGCCGATGTGCAGCGGCCGCGCGGCGTGACCGAGCAGGCCGTCTTGCACGACGCCGAAGTCGGCCACCGAGGGCAGCACTTCGGGCAGCATGCTGCGTGGAATCTCGAACAGCGCCAGCAACTCCTCGTCCCACTGGCCCGTGTGGATGTTGAGCAGCAAGGTGCGGCTGGCGTTGCTGATGTCGGTGACGTGGCGCTGGCCCCCGGTGAGCTGCCAGATCAACCAGCTGTCGACCGTGCCGAAGGCCAGCTCCCCCGCTTCGGCGCGCGCGCGCGCACCGGGCACCTGGTCGAGCAGCCAGCGCAGCTTGGTGGCCGAAAAGTAGGGGTCCAGCCGCAGACCCGTGAGCTCGCGCACCAGCGCCTCGCGGCCCTGCTCGCGCAGTTTTTGGCACAGCGGCTCGGTGCGCCTGTCCTGCCAGACGATGGCCTTGCCGATGGGCTCGCCGGTGCGCCGGCTCCACACGACGGTGGTCTCGCGCTGGTTGGTGATGCCCAGCGCGGCCAGATCGTCGCACGCCAAGTTGGCGCGGCTGAGGGCTTGGCGGGCCGTCTCGAGCTGCGTGCGCCAGATCTCCAGCGGGTCGTGTTCTACCCAGCCGGGCTGGGGGTAGAGCTGCGCGAATTCCTGCTGGGCCAGCGCGACGATGCGCCCGGCCTCGTCAAACACGATGGCCCGTGAGCTGGTGGTGCCCTGGTCGAGGGCCAGGAGGTAGCGCTTGGAGGTCACGTCTGGCTTCTTTCGCGGTTGAGGTGCCGTCAATGGGGGGCAATCACGCAGCGCACATCGTGCTCGCGCAAGAGCCGCTCGAAGGGCGGCTCGGGCGGCGCATTGGTAAAGAGGGTGTGCACCTGGCTGAGCGTCGCCATTTCGATCATGGCCGGCCGGCCGAATTTGCTGGCATCGGCCACCAGCCAGACCTGGCGCGAGCGCTCGACGATGGCGCGGGCGACCATCACCTCGCGCATGTCGAAATCGCGCAGGCTGCCGTCGGCGTCGATGCCACTGATGCCAATCAGCCCGATATCGACCTTGAACTGGCCGATGAAAGACAGCGCCGCCTCTCCCACCACCGCCAGGTCTTCGGGGCGCACCGTGCCGCCCGCAAGGACCACTTCGCAGCTTGGGTTGGCGCTGAGCGTGCGCGCCACATGCAAGTTGTTGGTGACCACGCGCAGGCCCTGGTGCTGCAGCAACTCGCTGGCGACGGCCTCGACGGTGGTGCCGATGTTCATGAACAAACTGCTGCCGGCCGGAATCAGCGCGGCCACCTTGCGCGCAATGGCCTGTTTGGCCTGGGCATGGGCGCGCTGGCGTTCGGCGTAGGCGGCATTGCGGCTGCCACTGTCGATGCCGCGCACGCCGCCATGAAAGCGCTCGAGCACGCCCGCCTCGCTCAGCCGCTGGATGTCTCGCCTGACGGTCTGCAAGGTGATGCCAAAGCGTTCGGCCAGCGCCTGCGTTCCCAGCGCGCCGTGCTCACGCACCGCCTGCAAGACGGCCAGTTGACGAGGGTTCAGAGCCATGGGGTCGGTTCAGGGTGAGCGCGCTGGACGGCGCAAGCATAAGCCAATCGCCGCTTTTGGGCTAAATGGTGTAAATGCGCGCCAAAACAATCATAAAATGATCACTTAATTTAAGTTTTAATGATGCGAACCGATCTCGGGACTTGGGCGGCCCGCGTGGGCGCCCTGGACGTGCTGGTCATCGGCGGCGGGGCCACCGGTCTGGGCGTGGCGGTGCAGGCGGCGCTCGAGGGCCGGCGGGTGGCCCTGGTGGAGGCGCGCGATTTCGCCAGCGGCACCTCCTCGCGCTCGACCAAGCTGCTGCACGGTGGCGTGCGCTACCTGGCGCAGGGCCGCATCGCCCTGGTGCGCCAGGCGCTGCACGAGCGGGCCTTGGTGCTCGGGCTCGCACCCCACCTGGCCCAGCCCCTGCCCTTCGTGGTGGCCGAAAACAATCCCCTGCGCTGGGCGCTGACCCTGCTGGGTCTGAAGCTCTATCAGGCGCTGGCCGGCCGCTTGAGTCTGGGCAAGACGCAGGCGGTCGGCCCGCAGGCCATGCGCCGGCTCCTGCCCACACTGCCGTCGGCCTTTGCCGGTGTGCGCTACTGGGACGGTCAGTTCGACGACGCCCGTCTGGCCCTGGCCTTGGCCCAAACCGCACGCGCCGCTGGCGCCGAGCTGCGCAACCACACTCGCGTCACGGGCCTGAGCACCGATGGGCAAGCCTGGCAGATCGAGCTGCAAGACGAGCTCAGTGGCGCGCGCGCTACGTTGCAAGCGCCTTGCGTTGTCAATGCAGCCGGGGTCTGGGTTGACGAGGTGCGCAGGCAAGTCCACCAAGGCGGTCAGCCGCTCAACCCGCGCCCGCTGGTGCGTCCGAGCCAGGGCGTGCATCTGGTGGTGAGCCGGCAGACCCTGCCTTTGCGCGAGGCCGTGCTTGTGCCGCGAACCCGCGATGGCCGGGTGCTCTTTGCCGTGCCTTGGCTGGGCGCGACGGTTATCGGCACCACCGATACGCCGCGCGGCGACGCCCCACTCGAGCCCCGGCCCCTGGAGGCCGAATTGCAGTTCCTCTTGCAAGAAACGCAGCGCGCCCTGGGTGTGCAACTGGCGCCTGAGCAGGTGCTCAGTGTGTGGGTCGGGCTGCGGCCCCTGGTCGAGGCGGGCCCGGCCAGCGCGGGCTCAACGGCGGCCCTGTCGCGCGAGCACCTGATCGTGCGCGAAGCCCAGGGCCTGCTGACGGTTACCGGTGGCAAATGGACCACGTACCGGGCGATGGCCCAAGAGGTGATGGCGGCGCTGGTGGCCGCGGGCGATCTGCCGCCACCTGCGCGCGAGGCGCAAACCGCGCAGCATCGCCTCTGGGGCGCGCCGACCCTGTCGGCCGTGAGTTTGCAAGAGGCGCCTGGGCCGCATTTGCTGGGCAGCGTGCAGTTGGACGCAGGGCCTGACGACCGGGTGCCACTGGGCATGGGTCTGACGCAGGCCATGGTGCGTCACAGCGCCCGCCACGAATGGGCCGTCACGGTCGAGGACATGCTGGCGCGCCGTTGGCGGGCCTTGTTTCTGGACGCGCGCGCGGCCAAGGCGATGGCGCCGCAGGTGGCCCGTTTGCTCGAGCACGAGACCGGGATCGACCCCCAGCTGCCCCAGTTTCTGGCCTTGTGCGACCAATACACAATGGACCCTCGGGACACCCTGGACAGCCTGAAGTCCCGCAGCGCTGCAGCGGCAAAGGCTGCCGCAGCGTCAAAACCGAGGCCTACGGAGAAGACGATTTGAGCCCGATTCAAACCGCCAGCCCCCAGCCGGGGCAAGTGCCCCGGCACGACGATCCGCTGGCCGAGCTCCTCTCGTTTTGAAGCCGCGGGCCACTTCAGCGATATTTGAGATAGTTGAGCAAGAAGCCCCGTCAGTGGCCAAGCTCCGATAATCAGCCTATGCAAGAGCGTTGGAAACCCAGTGTCACCGTTGCCGCCATCATCGAGCGCAAGGTCGGCGGGCGCAGCCAGTTCATGCTGGTCGAAGAGTTCACCCGTGACGGCCTCAGGCTCAACAACCCGGCCGGCCACCTGGATCCGGGCGAGAGTCCGATCGAAGCCTGTGCCCGTGAGGCGCTGGAAGAAACTGCCCACACTTTCGTGCCGAACGCGCTGGTCGGCGTTTCCCTCTCGCGCTTTGAGCGCCCCGTGCCGGGCCAGCCTACCGAGGACATCACCTATCTGCGCTTTGCCTTTTGCGGCGAGCTCGGAGCCCTGCAGCCCGAGCGCTCGCTCGATGAGGGCATCGTGCGCACGGTCTGGATGAGCCCCGAAGAAATCCGCGCCAGCGCCCATCTGCACCGCAGCCCGCTGCTGCTGCGCTGCATGCAAGACCACCTCGATGGCCGGCGCTACCCGCTCGAGCTGCTGAGCACCGATCCGAGCGTCTACCGCATCGGGCAGCTACTCGCAGACTAAACGCCTGAGGCCAGGTCTGCACAATCGCGCGATGGCGAGGATTGCCCGGCCGCGGTCATCTTGAGGATTGCCTCGCCCTTGCTGCCATCGCGAGGAGCGCTAGCGACGTGGCCATCTCGCCCTGACGGGACTTTTGCAAACCGTCCCTCAGCGCCTCATGGCCGCCGGCGCAGCACCATCGTGTCCCGGCCGATCTCCACATCAAAGTGCTTTAGGAAGGACTGGCCGAGCAAGGCCTGGTCTATGGGCAGGCCGCTCAGGCCCACGCTGATGCTGGCGTCGTTGAGCACCAGATCCCCCGCCCGCACCGGCACACCGCGCACCAGTTGGCCCGGCCGCGTGCCGTTGGCTGTGCTCAGGGTCATCGGCGCGCCCTGAGGCAGCCCCGCCTGCTCGGCCAGCGCCTGGTTCACGCTCACATGGCTGGCACCGGTGTCCACCAAAAACGTCACCGGCTGCCGGTTGATCTCGCCTCGCACATGAAAGTGGCCATCGCGCTGGCGCGGAATCACCAACTCGCCAGCGCCGCGCGAGTAGGGACGAAGCTTGGCCTGCCGACTTTGCTCGAAGTACTCAAAGCCCCAGTACAGAGCCCCAGCGATAGCCATCCACACGGCGGCTATGGCGAGCGCGCCCCAGCGGGCGGTTTGGTGGGGATTGGACATGGGGCTGGGCACAGTGGGGGGCAGTCAGGGGCTCAAGCGTAGCGCACCCGGGATAATCCCCCCATGTCATCTCGTCTTATGCGTGTCGTCGTCGGCCTCAGTGGCGGCGTGGACTCGGCCGTCAGCGCCTATTTGCTCAAAAAAGCCGGGCATGAGGTCATCGGCATCTTCATGAAGAACTGGGAAGACGACGACGACAGCGAGTTTTGCTCGGCCAACATCGACTTTGTCGACGCCGCTGCGGTGGCCGATGTGATCGGCATCGAGATCGAGCATGTCAACTTTGCGGCCGACTACAAGGACCGGGTGTTTGCCGAGTTTTTGCGCGAGTACCAGGCCGGTCGCACGCCCAACCCCGACATCTTGTGCAATGCCGAGATCAAGTTCAAGGCCTTCCTGGACCACGCCCTGCGCCTGGGCGCCGAAAAAATCGCCACCGGCCATTACGCCCGGGTGCGCCTGAATCCGGCTACCGGCCTGCATGAGCTGCTCAAGGGGCTTGATCCCTCAAAAGATCAAAGCTACTTTTTGCACCGCCTCAACCAGGCGCAACTGGCCAAGACCCTGTTCCCGGTGGGCGAGCTGCACAAGAGCGAGGTGCGGCGCATTGCCGACGAGATCGGGCTGCCCAATGCCAAGAAGAAAGATTCGACCGGCATCTGCTTCATTGGCGAGCGGCCGTTTCGCGACTTCCTCAACCGCTACATCGCCAAAGCCCCAGGCCCGATCAAGAGCGACAGCGGCCGCGTCATCGGCGAGCATGTGGGCCTGAGCTTTTACACCCTGGGCCAGCGCCAGGGCCTGGGTATTGGTGGCGTCAAGGCCAAGGGCGCTGCGCTCAAGGCTCTGCAGGCCAAAGGCCTGCGCGGCGCCGGCGAACATGAGCCCTGGTTTGTGGCGCGCAAAGATGTGGAGCACAACACGCTGTGGGTGGTGCAGGGCCACGACCACCCTTGGCTGCTGTCACATCGCCTGCATGCGCAGGACTGCAGCTGGGTGGCCGGCCAGGCGCCGCGCCTGGGCGCTATGGCGGCCAAGACCCGTTACCGCCAGCAAGACGCCGCCTGTACCGTGATCGGCGCCGATGCGCAGCAATGCGCGCTAAGCTTTGCCCAGACCCAGTGGGCCGTCACCCCCGGTCAGTCTGCGGTGCTTTACGACGGCGAGGTCTGCCTGGGCGGCGGCGTGATCGACGCCTGCGACGCGCTCAACCCAGAGGCTTTTCAAGTCATCGCCCAGGCATGAGCACCGAAGACGACGAGCTCTACCCCTGCGTGGGCGTGTGCATGGTCGACCAGACCAGCGGCCTGTGCATGGGCTGCGGCAAGCCGGTGCAGGAGCCGGCCGAGCCTGAGCGGGCTGGCGAGCGGCCCGCCTCTGAACAAGGCTAGGCCAGCAGCTCGACGGGCGGCGACAAATCCAGGCTCCTGGCCCGTTTTGCCAATCGTCGGTCGAATGTCGTGAAT
>CANHBU010000029.1 GCA_947458345.1 Comamonadaceae bacterium | reverse complement strand
CCACCTTGGCTGCGGGCTTTGCGCTGCTGCTCTTCGTGTTCGTGCGGCATGCTCTGGGCAATGCCAGCCGAGATGAAGAATCGGCGCGCAAGATTGACCGGATCAAGCAGGGCTTTGCCCGCGCTTTGGGCCGCGGCCGCGGCTGAATCGGCCCTGGAAAACCCGTTATCGCGAGAATTGGCAGGTCGCTGCCCTTCATTGCGCGGTCCGTCACTGCGCGGTTCTTCGCTGCGCGATCCATCATTGCCCTGCCCCTCATCAGGTGGTTTGTTACCGCGAGGAGCGCCAGCGACGCGGCAATCCACGCCATGACGGGGGTTCAGCGCAGCAGGCCTGGCCTTCTGGCCAGGCGCCGCTTTAGCGCTGGGCCAGCCCGGTAAATTGCCAGGCCAGCCCCAGGCCGATGACATCGGCTCTGAAGGTGCCTCGCGGCGCGCTCATGCGACCGGCGCTGGCCAGCAGGGACAGCTGGGGGTTGAGCCGGTAGCCGGCGCTGGCGTTGGTCTGCAGCACGAAGCCGTTGCCAGTGGCCAGCCCGCCGCCGCCTGCCGCGCCGATCAGGCCCTCGAGTTCTGTAAACCAGCGCGCCCCCCAATCTTGCTGGATGCCTGCGCCGAACAGCCCCGTCATGTAAGCCCCCGCCTTGCCAGTGTGCGCAGCCAGCCCCTGGCCGGTAAGAAACCAGCGCCTGTCTTGCCCCGCATCGCCGACAAAGTGGTCCAGCGCAATGCCCAGGTTGTCCACGGCCAGGTCGGGCAGGGTGCGCCAGTCGGGCGAGGCACCGCTGTAGCGCTGGTTGATGGTGCGCAGGCGCAGCGCCCGACTGTCCCAGGCCTTCATGTTCGCGGCGTGCGCGCTCACGCTCGGGATCCCGAAGCGGTGGGTGAGCTTGAGGTCGATCGCATCGGTCTTGAAGCTGCGCGAGGGCGCCTGCAGTCGGCTCAGTCCCATCTCGATCGAGAACTGCCGGCTCAGGGGCTGCTCCAGCGCCACACCGGCCTCGATCAGCAGACCGCCGCCCGTGTCCACCTTGCCGCCGCCGGCCGGTCCAGCGGCCGCCTGGAGCTTGATGGCGCGGCCGCTGCCCAGGGGCCAGCGGTAGCCGCCGCCCACCAGGATCTGCATGTAGCCGGTGCTGCGTCCGCCCATCGCGCCTTCGGCGTGCAGACGCAGGTAGCGTCGCTCGTCGAGCTGGGCGATCCACTGGGCGCCCAGCAGTTCCATGGTCGGGTGCTGGGCTGCGCCATCGTCTTGCACCACGCCCGCGGCGATCCGGTAGTGGCGGGCGGTCAAGGAAAAAGCCTGGGCCCGCACCGGCGCATCAAGGGCCGAGGCGGTGCCTGTCTCGGCCGTCCTTTGCCAGCCGGGCAGCAGGGGGCTGCTGAAATCGTATTCGTAGGCCATGTAGGGCTGACGGCTGCGAATCACCCCGGAAGGGAAATCGACCTGCGAATAGCCCAGGCTCAAGCGAGCCGATGGATGACCCCAGCTGCGCAGTTCGTAAGACAAGCCCAGATGGCTGCGCAGCATCAGGCCGCCACCGGCCAAGGTGGCGCCGCCCCGGCCGCCGCCGCCACCGACAAAGGCACCGGCTTCCAGCGCCCAGTCCGGATCGAGCGGCCAGCGCCCTTCGGCGGCCAGGCCCAGGGTAATGAATCCGCCGCGTTGCCCGCGCACGGCGCCGTAGGAGCCCACGCCCAACTTCAGATGGGGATGGACCTGCAGCAGCACGTTGCCACCAATCATGCCCATGGTCTCGGCGTGGGGCAGTTGCCAAGTTTCGTTGCTCAGTCGCCAGCTGCCCGTGCTCAAGGCCGGTGCCTGCTCGGCCCAGGCCGCGGCAGTGCTCAGGCTCAGCCAGATGAGCGCCTGCCCGGCCCACAGGCCGAGACGGGCGCAGTGGGGCGGTCGGACCGGCTGGACCGCTTGGACCGGTGTGAAGGCGGGTATGTTGCGCATGGGACTGGACTGGGTTTGAAGGCTCGCCCGATTGTGCCCGTCCCGCGCCTCTGGCGGCGCAGGGGTGCTAGACCAGACCTTGTGAGCGCGCCAGGTGGCTGGCCTGCGACCGGCTCTTGACATCGAGCCTGCGAAACAGGCGCCAGAGATGAACCTTGACCGTGTGTTCGCTGATCTCCAGCTGCGCCGCGATGTCGCGGTTGCTCAGGCCTTTGTCGAGCATATGCAGCAACTGCTTTTGACGCTTGGACAGTTTGCCTGGTGCCGCAGGCGGCTCCTGGCCTTCCTTTTGCATGAAGGCGCGCAGTTTGTTGCTGATTTCGGTGGCGCCGGCCGCTTTGGTCAAAAAGGCCTGGGCTCCCGCCTCCAGGGCCAGATCTTCGAAGTCCTGCGCGCTTGCCGCTGACAGGACCAACACCGGCACCTCGGGCATCTGCTGCTTGAGCTCGCGCACGCCCGATACCCCGTGCGTGTCGGGCAGCTTGAGGTCCAGGCAAATCAGGTCGGGCTTGCCGTGGGTCTGCACCGCGGGGCCAATGGCCGCCATGCGGTCGAGCTCGACCACATTGAGCGAGCCGTTCAGGCGCCGGATCATCATCACCAGCGCTTCGCGCAGCAGCGGGTGGTCGTCAACAACAAAGATGGTCATGGGTTTGGGCCGATGAGGTTCGCCAACCAGAGGTCTTGAGAAATTTTTACAATTTTAGATCTAATCGTATGCTTTCGGATTAGTAATTGCCCGCACGACATGTGTCACAAAGGCGCCAGGCAGAGCACCAATTTGGGGCTGAAGAAATTCATTTTTGGTAATTTTCTCCAATGTGAATGCCGTCATCCGCCGCTGGCGATCGCAGCGGGTTGACCCGGTGCAGCCGGGTTGCAGTTGTAAAACATTTTTACAACTATGCGCTCTGGGAGAGGCTCAGCAATCTGGCCAGGGCTTGCTCGATGGCAGGAAGTGGCGCGCCGGGCTGCAGGGCCGGGTGGCTCAGCACTGAGGCATCGCCCTGGCGCAGGCGGGCGGCCAGGGTGCCGGCCTCGCGCGGCGAGTCCAGACCCAGGCTTTGCAACAGGGTCGTGCCGTCGGCGTCGATCAGCTTGACAAAAAAGCGCCCGTCTGCCTCGCGGTATTGCTTGATGCTCGGCGCCGCGTGTTTGGGCGCCGCATGCGCCACCTGTTGCGCCACCGCGCTCAGATCGCGCAGTCCGACGGCCTGGCGCAGCTGCGCCATCAGGGGCTGGGACAGCTGGCGCGCCTTGGCTGCGCCGGCGCGCAAGATCTCTTCGATCTGTGCGGGTCGGGCCATGAGGCTGTCGTAGGTGCCGCGCATGGGCGCAATTTCGCGGTCGATGCGCTCGAACAGCATGTCTTTGGCCTGGGCCCAGGCGATGCCCTCGGCAAAGGCCTGGCGCATCGCCTGGGTCTCTGGCTCGCTGGCAAAAGCCTGGTAAATCTGGAACAGGGCCGAGCCTTCGGTGGACTTGGGCTCGCCCGGCTTGCGCGAATCGGTGACCAGGCTGGCGATTTGCTTGCGCAGCACCTGCGGGGGCGCAAACAGCGCAATCGTGTTGTCGTAGCTCTTGCTCATCTTGCGACCGTCGAGCCCGGGCAGCGTGGCCACCGTCTCCTCGATCGCTGCCTCCGGCAGGACCAGGTGCTCGCCATAGAGGTGGTTGAAGCTCGCCGCCATGTCGCGCGCCATCTCGATGTGCTGGATCTGGTCGCGCCCGACCGGCACTTGATGGGCCTTGAACATCAGGATGTCGGCAGCCATGAGCACCGGGTACATGAACAGGCCTGCGGTGACGTCGGCATCGGCATCGGCGCCGCCGGCCAGGTTCTTGTCGACCTGAGCCTTGTAGGCATGGGCTCGGTTGAGCAGCCCCTTGCCCGCCATGCAAGTCAGAAACCAGGTCAGCTCCGGGATCTCGGGGATGTCGGACTGGCGGTAGAAGGTCACCCGCTGGGGATCGAGGCCGGCGGCCAGCCAGGTGGCGGCAATCTCCAGCGTTGATCGCGCGATGCGCTCGGGCTCACCGACCTTGATCAGCGCGTGGTAGTCGGCCAGAAAATAAAAACTTTGCACCCCCGGCTGCAAGCTGGCCCGCACCGCTGGGCGGATGGCGCCGACATAGTTGCCCAGGTGTGGGGTGCCGGAGGTGGTGATACCGGTAAGGACGCGCAGAGGGGTCATGGCAGCAGGGTAAAAGCGAAAAATTCAGCGGCCGAGCAAGCTGGCCAGGGGACGCAGCACGCTGCCCAGCATGTCGTAGCTCAGGGACATGAGGGGCCGCATCCACCAGGCGCTCACGATGCCGGTCAGCACCAGGGCCATCACGATGAAAAAGCCCCAGGGCTCGACCCGCGAAAGCAGCAGCGCCTGGCGCCAGGGCAGCAGGCCCACCAAGATGCGCCCGCCATCGAGAGGCGGCAGCGGAAACAGATTGAAGGCAAACATCACCAGGTTGACCAGCACGCCGGCTTTGCACATCTCGATGAAAAAGGGTTCGCTCACACCGGCTGCACCGAGCAAGACCAAGGCCGCGCCCCATAAAAAGGCCTGCACAAAATTGACGCCCGGGCCGGCCAGAGCCACCCAGATCATGTGTTGCTTGGGCTTGCGCAGGCGGCCGAAGTCCACCGGCACCGGCTTGGCGTAGCCAAACAGAAATTGGCCCGCGGTGGCAAAGTAAAGCAGCACGGGCATCAGCACTGTGCCGATCGGGTCGATGTGCTTCATGGGGTTGAGCGTGACGCGCCCCATCTGCCAGGCGGTCGGATCGCCGAAGTGGCGCGCTGCATAGCCGTGCGCGGCCTCGTGCACCGTGATCGCAAACACCACGGGCAAAGCGTAGATCGCTACCTTCTGGATCAGCTCGGCAAAGTCCATCGACCGATTGTCTCAGAGCGCCATGGCTGGGCCAGACCGGCTGCCTAGCCGCTCAGGCCCAGCGCCGCCAGTTCGCCCCGGCCTTGCCTGACCAGAACAGGCGGCTCGCCGCGCCCCATGGGGACCAGATCGAGCACCGTGGTGGGCTCCAGTGGGCAGGCCCCGGCGTCAATCACGCCGGCCACCTCGTGCTCGAGCGCCTCACGGATCGGCTGCGCGCCGTTGAGCGCCTGGCTCTGCCCGGGCAGGATCAGCGTGGTCGCCAGCAGCGGCGCGCCATGCTGCTCGAGCAAGGCTTGCAGGGTTTTGTGCGCGGGCAGGCGCAAGCCGATGGTCTTGCGCGAGGGATGGCTCAGCCGTCTGGGCACTTCCTTGCTGGCCTCCAGGATGAAGGTGTAAGGCCCGGGCGTGGCCGCCCTGAGCAGCCGGTACTGACGGTTGTCCACCCGCGCGTAGCTGGCCAGCTCGCTCAGGTCGCGGCACAACAAGGTCAGGTGATGGCGTTCGTCGACACCGCGTATGCGCCTCAGCCGATCGGCCGCGGCCTTGTCATCGAGGTGGCAGGCCAGCGCATAGCTCGAATCGGTGGGCACTGCCAGCACACCGCCTTGGGCAAGCAGCTCGGCTGCCCGCCGCAGCAGGCGCAGCTGTGGGTTGTCGGGGTGGATCTCAAAGAGCTGGGCCATAGCGGCGCCGCCTAGCGCGCGTCCTGTGCCAAGACTTGGGCGGCGCGGTCGCTGCGGCTTTGACGCAGGATCAGCCATGCGCCGGTGGCGCCGCAGGTGCCAATGACGCACATGCCCGTCAGCGCCCAGCCGTCGGGCGTGTGGGAAAACACCAGCCAGCCGCCAATGACTGCAAAGGCGATCTGCGCGTACAGATAAGGCGCCATCACCGCCACCGGTGTGCGGCTGTAAGCCAGGATGAGCAGGAAGTGACCGATCGCCGCCGACAAGCCCATCACCATCATGCGCGCCCACTCGAGCCCGCTCAGCTGCGCCCAGGCCCAGGGCAGCGCCAGCGCGCTGATCAGTGCGCCGATCCAGCCGGTGTACAGATGCATGGTCATCGGGTCTTCGGTGCGCACCATGTGGCTGGTCAGCAGCTGAAACGAAGAGTTGGCCGCCAGCACCAGCAGCGGCAGCAGCATCATGGCGCTAAAGGACTCGGCCCCTGGCCGGATGATGATCAGGGCGCCGGCAAAGCCGCCGAGCACCAGCAGCCAGCGCAGCAGGCTGACGCGCTCGCGAAAAATCAGTGCCGCCAGCACGGTCACGACCAGGGGTGAGAGCGCCACAATGGCCGTGAACTCGGCCACCGGGATGTGCTGCAAAGCGGTGAAGGCGGCCAGGCTGCTGCCCACCAGCAGCAAGCCGCGCAGCAGGTGCAGACCGGGCCGGCCGGTGTAGCCGATGCGCCAGCCGCGCCGCGGCAGCAAGATCACGGTGGTGGCCACGGCCTGGACGAAGTAGCGAAACCACAGAGCCATCATCATGGGCACGGTGGTCAGCACGAGCTTGGTGGCGGTATCGAGCGAGGCAAACAGCGCCACCGCACCCAAAGTCAGAGCGATGCCGCCCAGCGCCGACTGCGGGGCCGGGCTCACTGGATGCGCTCTTGCAGCAACTCCCAGACCGGGGTCAGTTCGCCGGGCAGATAGGGCAGAGTGCCCAGGTCGGTATGGCTTTCGTCGGGGCTGTGGAAGTCGCTGCCGCGAGAGGCGGCCAGCGAAAACTCCTGCGCCATCTGCGCGTATTTGATGGCCTCTTGCGCGCTGTGGCTGCCGGTGATCACCTCGACCGCCCGCCCGCCATGGGCCTTGAATTCGGTAAACAGCGCGTACTCTTCGTTGGGGGTGAATTTGTAGCGCGCCGGATGCGCGATGACCGCCACGCCGCCGGCCGCGGTGATCCAGGTGATTGCGTTTTTCAGGCTGGCCCAGCGGTGGGGCACAAAGCCGGGCTTGCCTTCGGTGAGGTATTTGCGAAACACCTCGTTGGTGTCCTTGCACACCCCGGTCTCGACCAGGAAACGGGCAAAGTGCGTGCGCGAGATCAGGTCGGGGTTGCCGACAAACTGCAGCGCGCCCTCGTAAGCCCCTGAAATGCCCACTTGCGCCAGGCCCTGGGCCATTTCCTGCGCCCTCTGCGCCCGTCCGCCCCGGGTGTCTCGCAGGCCCTGGCTGAGGGCCGCATCATCGGGGTCGAAGCCCAAGCCCACGATGTGCACCGTCTCGCCGGCAAAAGTGACCGAGATCTCGGTGCCTGTCAAATAGCCCATGCCGTGCTCGCGCGCGGCCGCCGCCGCCCGCCGCTGGCCACCGACTTCGTCGTGGTCGGTCAGGGCCCACAACTCAACGCCGCCCTTGCGGGCGCGCTCGGCCAGCAACTCTGGCGTCAGGGTGCCATCGGAGACCACAGAGTGGCAATGCAGGTCGGCGTTAAGAATGTTGCGGGCGTTCACGGCGCGATTTTAAGTCGCTCGACGCTGCAAAGGGGCCTTGCACCTGCGCCTGAACCCCTTGCGAACCCACTTCCAGCCCACTTTGTGCCCACTTTGTGCCCGTTCGAGCCCAATTTGACCCGCATCGAGCTCACTTCGAGCTCACTTCGGGCCGCGGCCGAGCTTGCCCGCGCCGACTCAGCCTTCGGCAGCCTCGATGACAAAGCGCACCCGACGCTGGCCCTGCCACTCATCGGCATCGAGCCGAAAGGCCAGTCGCGCCGGGCTGCTCAGCGGCTGTGTTCGGCCGAACCAGATGCCATCGACCGCCTGCCCCTGGTGCTGCAGCTTGAGCTGCAGATGGCCCTGGCCCACCAGGCGCTGCGAGATCACCTGCAACTCCTCGCAAAACGTGGGCGCAGCAAAACCCTGGCCCCAGACTTGCTGCTCGAGCGTATCGACCACATCGGGGCGCCGGTACTGCGCTGCGAGCGGGCCGTCGGTTTCGAGCTGACGCGTCAGCGTCGCAGCGTCCAGCCATTCGCGCGCCACTTGTTGCAGGGCCTGCTCGAAGGTCTCGAGCTGATCCCTGGGCACGGTGCAGCCGGCCGCCATGGCATGGCCACCAAAGCGCAGCAGCACGCCGGGATGGCGCTTGGCCACCAGATCGAGCGCATCGCGCAGGTGAAAGCCGGGGATCGAGCGGCCCGAGCCCTTGAGCTCGTCGGCCTTGCCCTCGGCGCCGCTGGCCGCAAACACAAAGGTCGGGCGGTGCATCTTGTCCTTGATGCGCGAGGCCACGATGCCCACCACGCCCTCGTGAAAGTCGGGCTCGAAGACGACCACTGCCGGCGCGGGTGCGTCCGCGTTGGCCCTGGCATCGGCGATGGCCATCGCCTGCTCGCGCATATGGCCTTCGATGTCGCGGCGCTCGCGGTTGATCTGATCGAGCTGCTGGGCCAGCTCCAGCGCCCTTGTGGGCTCGTCGGTGAGCAGGCATTCGATGCCCAAGGTCATGTCCGACAGACGGCCGGCGGCATTGATGCGCGGGCCCAGCGCGAAGCCAAAGTCCATGCTGCTGGCCTGCGCGGGCTTGCGTTTGGCCACCTCGAACAGCGCCGCCAGGCCCGCCGGCATATGTCCGGCGCGGATGCGCTTGAGCCCCTGGGCCACCAGCCGGCGGTTGTTCGCATCGAGCCGCACCACATCGGCCACTGTGCCCAGCGCCACCAGCGGCAGCAGCGCATCGAGCTTGGGTTGCGGCGCTTGCGCATACAGGCCGCGATCGCGAAGCTGGGCCCGCAGGGCCAGCAGCACATAAAACATCACGCCGACGCCCGCGATCGCTTTGCTGGCAAAGGCGCAGCCGGGCTGATTGGGGTTGACGATCACATCGGCCGGCGGCAGCGCAATGCGCCCCTCCCTATGTGCGGGCAGGTGGTGATCGGTCACCAGAACCTGCAGACCGAGCTCACGGGCGCGCGCCACCCCCTCGAAGCTGGCGATGCCGTTGTCCACCGTCACCAGCACGTCGGCCCCTTTGGCTTTGACCCGCTGGGCGATGGCGCCGGTCAAGCCATAGCCGTCGACCACCCGGTCGGGCACCAGATAGCTCACCCGGTCAAAGCCCAGGGCCTGGCCGAGCAGGCGCAGCCCGCGCACTGCCACCGCGCAGGCGGTGGCGCCGTCGCAGTCGTAGTCGGCAACGATGCAGATGTGCCGGCGCTCGTGCATCGCATCGGCCAGCAGGCCTGCAGCCTGGGCGCAGCCGAGCATCTGCGAGGGCTCGATCAGGCGGCTGAGCTGGTCGTCGAGCTCGTCGGTGCTGTGCACACCGCGGGCCGCATACAGCTGCGCCAGCAGGGGATGGACCCCGGCTTGCTGCAAAGTCCAGACGCTGCGTACCGGCGCCTGCCGCACCGAAAGCTTCATAGTTGATCCTTAAGCAAATCGGGCCAGCGCGGGGCTGCCAGCCTGGCTTTGAGGCGCTGCCAAAGCGTGGGCTGGGCACTGTGCAGGCTCAAGGCAGCTTCCTCGCCGCACAAGGTCAGTGTGACAGGGCGCCCACTGCGCTGGCGCTCGAGCAGCGGCTTGAAGGCCAGGCGGTCGAGCTGGCCCCAGCCCTGCGCGTAAGCGTCCCAGTCGTTGGCCAGGGCCGCTTGGGTCAGCGTCTGGGGCATGTGCACGGCCGCTGCGGCGCCGGCGGGTGGCGGCAGGCGGCCCGTGCCGCTGAACCACAGGGAATTGATGGCCGCTTCGCCGCGCGCCGATCGCGCCTCGTTGACCGGATGGGTGTAGAGCAGCATCTGCATCTCATTTTGCAGCCGCCGCAGCAGCCGCCCTTGCGGGCCGGCCGGCAGCCAGTGATCCACATCGCGGCCGATCACGCGCTCGAGCGCGGCGCAGGGCAGCTCCAGGGCCGGGCCGCACGCGAGCCACCGGTCGGCCGTGAGGGCCGTCAGCTCGATGCCCTCGGACTCAAAAAAAGGCCGCATGGCCTCAAGCAAGGCCTCGGACTCTTGCGGCCTGATCTGCAAGTGCTGGGGATCGCTCAAGGGGGCCTGCTCGCGCCCCATGGCCCAGTGGCACAGGCTTACCCAGCCACAGGCCTGGCCAGCACGGCCCTGGCCCAGCGCTGCCCAGGGCAGCTGGCCGTCGGGCAGCTCGGGCCAGCCCAGGGCGCGCGCCAGGGCCCTTTCGTGCGGTGGACTCAGGCTGCTGGCCGGTGCCCGGTCAAGCTCGCCGATGCGCAGCCCCTGCAAGAGCGCGCGCAGGTTCGCGCTGTGCTGCGGCGCTACGCTCAGCAGCGCCGGCCACCACTGTGGGCTGTCGCAGGCTGCCCAGGGCACGATCAGGTGATCGGCCTCTTCGGCGCGCGCCAGGCCGGGGACAAACGGTTGCGAAAAAACGCTGGACATGGCGCGATTGTCACGAATTCGCCCGGCGGCCCTGGGCCGCGTGCGGCGCGCCCGGCGATGCCACAATCTGGGCATGTCCCTTCCTTACGAGCTGTCCCTGGGCTGGCGCTACACCCGCGCCGGTCGTGCGTCTGGCCGCAACGGATTTATCTCCTTCATCTCGGCCGTCTCCATGCTGGGCATTGCCCTGGGCGTGGCGGCGCTCATCATTGTGCTGAGCGTGATGAACGGGTTTCAAAAAGAGGTGCGCGATCGCATGCTGGGCGTGATTTCGCACATCGAGGTTTACGGCGCCGGTGGCGGCGCGATCGCCGATCTGCCCGCCACGTTGGCCCAGTTGCGCCGTCACCCTGAGGTCCTTGGGGCGGCGCCTTTTGTCGCCTCCCAGGCCTTGCTCGGGCGCGGCGAGGACATGAAGGGCGCTCTGGTCAGGGGGATCGACCCGGCGCT
>CANHBU010000028.1 GCA_947458345.1 Comamonadaceae bacterium | reverse complement strand
GGCCTGCGCGAGGCCTCCTCCAGTTTCTTGAGCGCTTCCTCGCGCGCCCTCTCGCGCGCTGGGTCTTTCGCTTCGGGCGCGCCGCCGCCGGACAGGTGCTTTTCGAGATCGGCTTCGCGCGAGCGCAGCACGGCAAACGGGCTGCCCTCGGCCGTTTCGTCGACCAACACGTCGGGCATGATGCCCTTGGCCTGGATGGAGCGGCCATTGGGTGTGAAATAGCGCGCCGTGGTGATCTTCAGGCCCGTGTCTGGGCCCAGCGGACGCACGGTCTGCACCGAGCCCTTGCCAAAAGTTTGGCTGCCCATGATCGTGGCGCGCCTGTGGTCCTGCAGTGCGCCGGCGACGATTTCGCTGGCCGAGGCCGAGCCTTCATTGACCAGCACCACCAGCGGCACGGTCTTGACCGCTGCCGGCAGCCGTTTGAGCGGGTCGGCGCCGCGGCGCACGTAGTGCTGGGGCGAGGCGCGGTAGGTGAACTTGCTTTCGGCCAGCTGGCCATTGGTCGAGACGACGGTCACATTTTCAGGCAGGAACGCCGCCGACAGCGCCACCGCCGCGTCGAGCAGGCCGCCCGGGTCGTTGCGCAAATCGAGCACCAGCCCCTTGAGGTTGGGGTCTTGTTTGTAAAGGTTTTCCAGCCGGGTGACGAAGTCTTCGACGGTGCGTTCCTGGAACTGGGAGACGCGCAGCCAGGCATAGCCCGGCTCGATCAAGCGGGCGCGCACCGATTGCGTGCGAATTTCCTCGCGCACGATGGTCACCGGGAAGGTGCGGTTCTCATCCTTGCGGAAAATCGTCAGCACCACGCGGGTGTTGGGTTCGCCGCGCATGCGCTTGACCGCCTCGTTGAGCGACAAGCCTTTGACCACGGTGTCGTCGATCTTGGTGATCAGGTCGTTGGGCTTGAGGCCCGCCCGGTCGGCCGGCGAGCCTTCAATGGGAGAGACCACCTTGACCAGGCCGTCTTCTTGGCTGATTTCGATGCCCACGCCCACAAAGCGGCCGGTGGTGCCCTCACGAAACTCCTTGAAGGTCTTCTTGTCAAAGTAGGCCGAGTGGGGATCCAGGCTGGCCACCATGCCCGAGATGGCTTCTGAGATCAGCTTTTTCTCGTCGACCGGCTCCACATAGTCGCTCTTGACCATGCTAAAGACGGCGGCCAGCTGCTGCAGCTCCTCGAGCGGCAGCGGTGAAAAGTTGTTGCGCGCCACGGCCTGCAACTGCACCGTGGTGAGCGCTCCGGCGAGCGCGCCCAGGCTGATCCAGCCTGCGATCTTGAGCTTGTGACCCATATTGACCTCGTCAAGGTATTGGCGCCGGAGCTGGCCGAGGAGCGGCTGTGCTGTGCGCAAAAGTTGAGCTGCAATATACACCCGCCACGATGAGCTTGTGTTAGCAAAAGTGCAAAGCTGCAAGCCTTGGTAAGGCTATGGCCCGGCGCGGCCGCCCGGCGCTGGGCAGCGGCCTGCTTCAGCCGCCCTTGCCCTGCGCGGCCACGGCGGCCGTCGCTTGCGCGATGGCCTGCGCATCGCCCAGGTAGCGCCGGCCCAGCGGTCGCAACTGCTCGTCGAGTTCGTAGACCAGTGGAATGCCGTTGGGGATGTTCAGGTTGACGATTTCGTGGTCGGAAATCGAGTCGAGGTACTTGATCAGCGCGCGGATCGAATTGCCGTGCGCGGCAACGACCACCCGCTTGCCGCTCTTGATGGCTGGCGCCATCGCCTCGTTCCAAAACGGCAGCACCCGAGCGACGGTGTCTTTCAGGCATTCGGTCAGGGGCACCTGTCCTTCGGCCAGCCGGGCGTAGCGGCGATCGCCGCGCTCGCAGCGGGGGTCTTGCGGATCGAGCGCCGGCGGCGGGGTGTCGTAGCTGCGACGCCAGATCAGCACCTGCTCGTCGCCATACTGTTTGGCCATATCGGCCTTGTTTAGACCCTGCAAGGCGCCGTAGTGCCGCTCGTTGAGGCGCCAGCTGTGCACCACCGGCAGCCAGGTGCGGTCCATCTCGTCGAGCACATGCCAGAGCGTGCGGGTGGCGCGTTTGAGCACGCTGGTGTAGGCCAAGTCGAAATCGTAGCCCTCGGCCTTGAGCAGGCGACCGGCGCCGATGGCCTGTTCAAGGCCCGTGGAGGTGAGGTCGACATCGGTCCAGCCGGTGAAGCGGTTTTCGAGATTCCAGGTCGATTCGCCGTGGCGAATGAGCACGAGCTTGTACATGGTCAGCAGGCGCATGCCAGGGGCACGCGGGTCAAGAAGGGGTGAGTAAAAAGGCAGGGGGAGGGTAGGGGCCAGGGCAGGGGAAAGCAGGGACCGGGCACGGTTCAATCCCGGCATTTTAGAATCGCGGACTTTGCCCCGCCGACAAACCGAAGGACCGATGTGAAATTTCTGCTCGACAACTGGATGTTGATCTCCGTGGCCCTGAGCTCGGGCGCCTTGCTGCTGTGGCCGGTCATTGCTGGCGGGGCACGCGCCGGCAGCCTCAGCCCGGCTGCCGCCGTGCAGTTGATCAACCGCGAAAAAGCGGTGGTGATTGACGTCAGTGAGCCCCATGAGTTTGTCGGCGGTCATGTGGTGGGTTCCAAGAATCTGCCGTTTGGCCAGATCGAGGACAAACTGGCTACTCTGGTCAAGAACAAGGCGATCCCCGTCATCATGGTGTGTCCGGTCGGCTCCCGTGCCGCCCGGGCCGCGGGGCAGGCCAAAAAGCTGGGCTACGAGAACGCGCAGTCGATTGCCGGCGGACTCAAGGCCTGGCGCGATGCCGGTTTGCCGCTGGATAAGGCCTGAACCGGTGTGGGGGCGACAAACGGGGTCGGCCAACACAATTTCGCCGCTTGTGGCAAGCTCGGGGCCTGAACCGTCATGGGAGTTGTGATGCAAGCCGTCAAGATGTACACCACCGCCGTCTGCCCTTATTGCCTGCAGGCCAAGCAGTTGCTCAAGCGCCGCGGGGTCGAGCAGGTGCAAGAGATCCGTATCGACCAGATTGAGGGCGAGCGCGAAAAAATGATGGCCCTGACCGGCCGGCGCACGGTGCCGCAGATTTTCATCGGTCAGACCCATGTTGGCGGCTGTGACGACCTGATGGCGCTCGATGCGCGTGGCGCACTGGTCGATTTGCTGCAGGGCAAGGCCGCCTGAGGCTTGCCGGGTCGGCGCGGCTGTCTGCCGATGCGCCCTGACATAATCTTTCTTTCGCCGGCCTGCGGGCCGGCTTGACTTTTTCAACTCTCCAGGACCCCCCATGGCCGACGCCGATCCCGTTTTCCAGATTCAACGCATCTACCTCAAGGATGTCTCGCTAGAGCAGCCCAACTCGCCGGCGATCTTGCTCGATCAGGCGCAGCCGCAGGTCGATATCCAGCTTGCGGTGGGCTCCGAGCAGGTGGCCGAGGGCATGTTTGAGGCGACCGTGTTGGCCACGGTGCACACCAAGATCGGCGACAAGACCGTGTTTTTGGTCGAGGCCAAGCAGGCCGGTATTTTCGAGATCCGCAACCTGCCCGAAGAACAGATGGGTCAGGTGCTGGGCATGGCGTGCCCGCAGATCCTCTATCCTTACCTGCGCGGCAACGTGGCCGATGTGGTCCAGCGCGCGGGCTTTCCGCCGGTGCATCTGGCGGAAATCAACTTCCAGATGCTCTACCAGCAGCAACTGGAACAGCAAGCCCAGGCTGCCACCCAGACGGCCTGAGCCGATCGGGTGCTCGGGCTGCAAGGCCAGCGGGCAGGATTTCAGCCATGAAGCTTTTGGTCATTGGCGCAGGAGCCTGGGGCACGGCTCTGGCGGTCAACGCTGCGGTGCAGGGGCGCCACCAGGTCGGCTTGTGGGCGCGCGATCCGGCGCAGCAGCAGGCCATGGACGAGCAGCGTGTCAATGCGCGCTACTTGGGCGGGGTGCGGCTGCCGCAGTCTCTGCATTGCATCCGTGGCGACTTGTCTGCGGCGCTGGCCGGTCAGGATCTGCTGGTACTGGCCGGCCCGGTGGCGGCCGCGCGCGAGTTGCTGCAGGCCTTGCGCACGGTGCGCCAGCCGGTGGCTTGGCTGGCCAAGGGCTTTGAGCGGCCGATGGCTGCGGGGGCTCAAGGGGATGCGCCTGGCCTGATGGTCCACGAGATCCAGGCGCAGGTGGCGCCTGGTTTGCGCTGCGGCGTGCTCAGCGGTCCGAGTTTTGCTCTGGAAGTCGCCCAGGGCCGGCCTACAGCCCTGGTGGCCGCCAGCGAGCACGAAGAGGTGCGCCAAGCACTGGTACAGGCTTTTCACGGCCCGACCTTGCGCGTTTATGCCAACGACGACCTGGTCGGTGTCGAGGTGGGCGGTGCGGTCAAGAATGTGCTGGCCATCGCCACCGGTTTTTGCGACGGGCTTGCGTTGGGCCTGAACGCCCGCGCTGCACTTATCACCCGGGGCCTGGCGGAAATCACCCGCCTGGGCGTGGCCTTGGGCGCGCGCGCTGACACCTTCACGGGGCTGTCGGGACTGGGCGATTTGGTGCTCACGGCCACCGGCGACCTGAGCCGCAACCGCAAGGTCGGCCTGCTGCTGGCCCAGGGCCTGAGCTTGCAGCAGGCGGTCGAGCAGCTGGGCCATGTGGCCGAAGGGGCGTATTGCGCCCGCACCGTCGTTGAGCGGGCCCGCACGCTGGGTGTCGAGATGCCGATCTCGCAGGCGGTGGTTGCGCTGCTCGACGGGCGCCTCAAGCCCGAGCAGGCGGTGGCCATGCTGATGGGCCGTGAACCGGCGCCCGAGCTGCGCTGAGCCATTAGCGGCCGCGCCAAGCGGCCACCGGGCTCTTGCCTACCCTCAGCGCGGGATAGGGCGCGGTCGGCCCTGCTCGTCGATGGCCACGTAGGTCAGGTTGGCCTGCGTGACCTTGAGGTACTGGCCTTGCGCATCGTAGCGCTCGGCAAATACCTCGACCTGTACCGTGATCGAGGTGCGACCGACGCGCTGAATGCAGGCGTAAAACGACAGGATGTCGCCCACCCGCACCGGGTGCTTGAAGATGAATTCGTTGACGGCCACTGTGGCCATGCGGCCTTTGACGTGGCGCGCCGGTAGCACCGAGCCGGCCAAGTCGACTTGCGCCATGACCCAGCCGCCAAAGATGTCGCCGTTGGCGTTGACGTCGGCCGGCAGGGGGATGACCTTCATCACGAGCTCGCCCTGGCTGGGCGCAGCAAAAGCGGTGACGGTGGTGCCGGTCACGTTGGCGGTCGCGGTGCCGGTGACGGTATCGCTCGGCTGGGCTGAAGACATGGGCACAATCCTTCCATTTGGCAGGCTGGCAGCGGCAAGCGCCCGCGCCGCCTGCATTGTCCGTCAAGGTTGCCCGGATGCGTCACCGATCTGCTTCAGTCCCAGAGTCCCAGCCCTCGCCAGCGGCCAGCCCCGCGCCGCGATCCGACTGGGCCACCTTGCGCCGGCTGCTGCCTTATCTGTGGCAGTACAAGTGGCGGGTGATGGCCGCGCTGGGCTTCATGATTGGCGCCAAGCTGGCCAATGTGGGCGTGCCGCTGCTGCTGAAAGATCTGGTCGACACCATGAACCCGGCCACGCGCGAAGCGGCCGCGATCCTGGTCGTGCCGGTGGGCTTGCTGCTGGCCTATGGGCTGCTGCGGCTGTCGACCTCTTTGTTCACCGAGCTGCGCGAGCTCATCTTCTCCAAGGCCACTGAAGGCGCGGCCCGTCGCATTTCGCTGGAGGTGTTCAACCATCTGCATGCGCTGAGCCTGCGCTTTCACCTCGAGCGCCAGACCGGCGGCATGACGCGCGACATCGAGCGCGGTACGCGGGCGGTGCATTCCCTGATTTCGTATTCGCTCTACAGCATCGTGCCGACCCTCATTGAGGTGGTGCTGGTGCTCACCTTGCTTGCGGTCAAGTTCGATGTCTGGTTCGCGGGCATCACGCTGGCCGCCTTGGTGTTTTATATCGCCTTTACCGTCACCGTGACCGAATGGCGGACCCAGTTTCGCCGGCAGATGAACGAGCTCGACTCGTCGGCGCACAGCCGGGCCATAGACTCCCTGCTCAACTACGAGACGGTCAAGTACTTCAACAACGAGTCTTTCGAGGCGCGCCGCTACGACGAGAGCCTAGAGCGTTACCGGCGCGCAGCCATCAAGAGCCAGGCCACGCTGAGCCTGCTCAACACCGGGCAGCAGCTCATCATTGCGCTGGCCCTGGTGGCCATGCTCTGGCGTGCCACGCAGGGCGTGATCGAGGGGCGCATGACCCTGGGCGATCTGGTCATGGTCAACGCCTTCATGATTCAGCTCTACATTCCCCTGGGTTTTCTGGGCGTCATCTACCGCGAGATCAAGCAGAGCCTGACCGACCTCGACAAGATGTTTCGCCTGCTCGAGAAAGAGCGCGAGGTCGCCGACCTGCCGGGTGCGGCCGACCTGCACCTGCCGGCCGGCCAGGTCGATGTGCGCTTTGAGAACGTGGACTTTGGCTACGTCCACGACCGCAGCATTTTGCAGTCCGTCAGTTTCGAGATCCCCGCCGGCAAGACAGTGGCGGTGGTCGGCTCGTCCGGGGCCGGCAAATCCACCCTGGCGCGACTGCTCTACCGTTTTTACGATGTCAGCAACCGCGAGCGCGGAGGGCGCGTGCTGATCGCCGGACAGGACATTGCCCGGGTCACCCAGGCCAGCGTGCGCCAGGCCATCGGCATCGTGCCCCAGGACACGGTGCTGTTTAACGACACGGTGGCCTACAACATCGCCTACGGTCGGCCCGGGGCCAGCGACTCCCAAGTGCAAGATGCGGCCCGCGCCGCGCGCATCCATGACTTCATCATCAGCACGCCCAAGGGCTACGCCACCATGGTCGGCGAGCGCGGCCTGAAGCTGTCGGGCGGCGAAAAACAGCGTGTGGCCATTGCCCGCACCCTGCTCAAGGATCCTCCGGTGCTCATTTTTGACGAGGCCACCTCGGCGCTCGACTCGCGCAACGAGCGCGCCATCCAGGCCGAGCTGCGCAACGCCGCGCACAACAAGACCACCCTGGTGATCGCCCACCGGCTGTCGACCGTGGTCGATGCCCACCAAATTTTGGTGATGGAGGCCGGTCAGATCGTCGAGCGCGGCACCCATGCCCAGCTGCTGGCTCAGCAGGGTCGCTACGCGCAAATGTGGGCCTTGCAGCAAGAAAGTGGCGAGCAGGTCGATGCCCCCTTGGCCGGTGCGGTCGCTCCGGCGGCCGGCTAGTGAGGGCGGGCGGTGAGGGCGGGCGGTGAGGGCGGTGCGGCGCGGGCGGCTGTCATAATTTTCGGCCATGGAAACCAAATGGCTTGAAGATTTTGTCAGCCTGGCCGAGACCCGAAGCTTTAGCCGCTCGGCGCAGTTGCGCCATGTCACGCAGCCTGCCTTTTCCCGGCGTATCCAGGCCCTTGAGGCTTGGGCCGGCACCGATCTGGTCGATCGCAGCTCCTACCCCACGCGGCTGACGGCGGCCGGCCAGACCTTGTACGCGCAGGCCCTGGAGATGCTGCAAGGCCTGCAAAACATCCGCGCCATGCTGCGCGGCCACATGGCCGGCGGCCAGGACATGATCGAGTTCGCCGTGCCGCACACCCTGGCTTTTGCGTTTTTTCCGGCCTGGGTCAGCGATTTGCGCGCGTCCTTTGGCCCCATCAAGAGCCGGCTCATTGCGCTCAATGTGCACGACGCGGTGCTCAGGCTGGTCGAGGGCGGCTGCGACCTGCTCATTGCCTACCACCACGAGGCCCAGCCGATCCAGCTGGAGTCGCAGCGTTACGAGATGATCGAGTTGGGCAGCGAGTTGCTGCTGCCCTGTGTGGCCACAGCCCCCGATGGCAGCCCGCTTTGGAGCCTGCCCGGCCGCCCCGGGGCGCCGGTGCCTTACCTGGGCTACGCCGCCGGTGCTTACCTCGGTCGCATGGTCGAGCACCTGCTGCTGCAGACCAAGAGCGCGGTGCATCTGGACAAGGTCTACGAGACCGACATGGCCGAAGGCCTCAAGGCCATGGCCATTGCAGGCCATGGCCTGGCCTTCCTGCCGCAAAGCGCGGTCACCAAGGAGCTTGCGGCCGGTCAGCTGATCAGCCTGGGCGGCGCCCTCTCGGTGGCTTTGCAGGTGCGCCTGTACCGCGCCCGGCCTTCCATCAAGGGCCCGGCCAAGGCAGCGGCGCAGGCCCTGTGGCATTTTTTGCAAGCCCGCCACGGCAGCCCGGCTGCTGAGACAATCGAGTCATGAACACGCTCACGCTCACCCGCCCCGATGACTGGCACCTGCACGTTCGTGACGGCGATGTGCTGTCCACCGTGGTGCCGCACACCGCCCGCCAATTTGGCCGCGCCATCATCATGCCCAACCTCAAGCCGCCGGTCACGACCGCGGTCCAGGCCATGGCCTACCGCGACCGCATCTTGGCGGCGGTGCCTGCGGGCTTGTCTTTCGAGCCCTTGATGACCTTGTACCTGACCGACAAGCTGGCGCCCGAAGAAATCGTGCGCGCCAAGGCCGCCGGCGTGGTCGCGGCCAAGCTCTATCCGGCCGGTGCCACCACCAACAGCGACGCTGGGGTGACCGAGCTCAAAAACATCTACCCGGTGCTCGCCGCCATGGAGCGCGAAGGCATGCTGCTGCTGGTGCACGGCGAGGTCACCAGTGCTGACATTGATCTGTTCGACCGCGAGGCCGTGTTCATTGATCGCCACCTGATCCCTCTGCGCCGCGATTTCCCGGGCCTGAAGATCGTCTTCGAGCACATCACCACCCGCGAAGCGGCCGAGTATGTGTCTGAAGCAGGGGACACTCTGGGGGCCACCATCACCGCGCACCACTTGCTCTACAACCGCAACGCGATTTTTACCGGCGGTATTCGGCCGCACTACTACTGCCTGCCGGTGCTCAAACGCGAAACGCACCGGCTGGCTTTGGTGCAGGCCGCCACCGGCGGCAACCGGCGCTTTTTTCTGGGCACCGACAGCGCGCCGCATCCGGCGCATCTCAAAGAGCATGCCACGGGCTGCGCCGGTTGCTACACCGCCCACGCCGCGCTCGAGCTGTACGCCGAGGCTTTTGAGCAGGTCGGCGCCTTGCACCGGCTCGAAGCCTTTGCCAGTTTCAACGGCGCCGATTTTTATGGCTTGCCGCGCAATACCGGCACCGTCACCCTCACCCGTGAGAGCTGGACCACGCCCGAGAGCTACCCTTTCGGCGCAGCCGACCTCAAGCCGCTGCGCGCCGGCGAGACTCTGGCCTGGCGACAAGTCTGAGCATGGCTCCGGCCCTGGCCGCCCTGCGCTGGGACTGGCCCTGGATGGCGCCTTACGCCCCTTATGCGCAAGCCGTGACGGCTGGCCTGCAAGGCGGCCTGAGCGTGGCGGAGTTGCTCAATCAAATGGCGGGCGCTCTTGCCCCCGTGCGATTTGTGCCCGAGCATCAACTGCCGGACGGACAGGCCTACGAGGCCCATATCGCTGAGCGGCGGCAATGCCCGACGCGCGACAACCTGCACGACCTGTTCAATGGTTTGACGTGGCTGACGTTTCCGCGCACCAAAGCGCGACTCAACTTCTTGCAGGCCAGCGAGATCGCCCGCGCCGGTGTGGGCGAGCGCCGCGGCCCGCTGCGCGATGCATTGACGCTTTTTGACGAAAACGGCGCCCTCTTGCAGGCGCCTCCCGCCTTGTGGCAAGCCTTGGAGGCGCGCAACTGGCAGCGCCTGTTTGTCGATTTGCGCGGCCTGTGGGCGCAGGCCCAGCTCGTGCTTTTTGGTCACGCCTTGCAGGAAAAGCTGCAGCAGCCGCGCAAGGCCATCACCGCGCATGTCTACCGGCCCCAGCGCGCCCTGGCACTCGATTTGACGCTGCCCCAGTGGGACGAGGCGCTGGCCGCCGAGCTGAGCGCGGGTCATCTGGCCGAAAAACCCTACTGCCCGCTGCCGATTTTGGGGGTTCCGGGCTGGCATTTGCCCAACGAGAACGTTTCTTTCTATGATGATGCCCACGTCTTTCGGCCACCCGCGACCGGCCGCAAGAGCGGGGCACTTGATAACTAGCACAACGACCCCAACTGCGGGACCATCCGCACGGCCCGGCATCTTGCCGGCCAAGCGGGCTGTCAACCTCGGCGCTTGAGCGCCCATGGAGTTTTGAACCGTATGAAAAGAATTTTGCTCTTCGTGCTGACCAATCTGGCGGTGGTGCTGGTGCTGGGCGTGGTGGCCAGTGTGCTGGGCGTCAACCGCTTTCTCACCGCCAACGGCCTGAACCTGGGCGCGCTGCTGGGCTTTGCGCTCATCATGGGTTTTGGCGGGGCGTTTATCTCTTTGCTCATCAGCAAACCGGTGGCCAAGTGGAGTTCTGGCGTCAAGCTCATTGAGCAGCCACGCAACGCCGACGAAGCCTGGATCGTCGACACCGTGCGGCGCCTGTCTGAAAAAGCCGGAATCGGCATGCCCGAGGTCGGCATTTTTGAGGGTGAGCCCAACGCCTTTGCCACCGGTGCCTTCAAGAACAACGCCCTGGTGGCGGTCTCGACCGGGCTGCTGCAAGGCATGACGCGCGACGAGGTCGAAGCGGTGCTCGGTCACGAGGTGGCCCACATCGCCAACGGCGACATGGTCACCATGGCCCTGATCCAGGGCGTGATGAACACCTTCGTGGTCTTCCTCAGCCGCATCGTCGGTTACGCGGTTGACAGCTTCCTGCGCAAGGGCGACCAAGAAAGCTCGGGCCCGGGCATCGGCTACTACGTCACCACCATCGTGCTCGACATCATTTTGGGCTTTCTGGCCGCCATCATCGTGGCCTGGTTCTCGCGCCAGCGCGAGTTCCGTGCCGACTCCGGCGCGGCCCAACTGCTGGGGCGCAAGCAGCCGATGATCAACGCGCTGGCCCGCCTGGGCGGCATGGTGCCCGGCGAATTGCCCAAGTCGGTCGCGGCCATGGGCATTGCCGGCGGCATTGGCCAGCTCTTTAGCACCCACCCGCCGATCGAAGAGCGCATCGCGGCGCTGCAGAACGCGCAGGGCTGACATGGCCACCCCTTCGGGCGCTGTCTAACGCAGCGCCCGTTTGTTTTCAAGGCCGCCCCTCGGGCGGTTTTTTCTTGGGTGCGTTGGTAAGACTCGGGCAGACCCGGAGAGGAGACGGCCGTAGCTTGTGAG
>CANHBU010000027.1 GCA_947458345.1 Comamonadaceae bacterium | reverse complement strand
GCCTTGCGTCTTTCCGGTGCTGGCCATCAAAGTGCTGGGCTTTGCGAGCGTGCAGCAGCGCTCCGAGCGGCTGCAAGCGGGCCTGGCCTACACGGCCGGGGTGCTGCTGTCGTTTGCCGCCCTGGGCGCGCTGCTGCTGGGCCTGCGCGCAGCCGGCGAGCAACTGGGCTGGGGCTTTCAGCTGCAAAACCCCGCCATGGTGGCGGCCTTGGCCGCGCTTTTCACGGTCTTGGCGCTCAACCTGGCCGGTGTGTTTGACTTTGCCCAGCTGGCCCCGCCAGCGCTGGCGGGCCGGCGGCTGCGCCATCCGGCGGCCGACGCAGCGCTGTCGGGCGTGCTGGCGGTGGCCATCGCCTCGCCCTGCACTGCCCCGTTCATGGGGGCCTCGCTGGGCGCAGCCCTGAGCTTGCCGGCCTGGCAGGGTCTGAGCATTTTTACCGCACTCGGCCTGGGCATGGCGCTGCCTTACCTGCTCATCAGCGCCGTGCCCGCGCTGGGCCGGGCGCTGCCCAAGCCTGGGCCCTGGATGCTGCGCTTTAAGCAGCTCATGGCCTTTCCCATGCTGGCCACCGTGGTCTGGCTGGTTTGGGTGCTCGGCCAGCAAAGCGGCATCGACGGGGCCGCCAGTTTGCTGCTGCTCTTGCTGCTGCTGGCGCTGCTGCTTTGGACGCTGGGCAACGGGCGGCGGCTGGCCCCTGCTTTGGCCTTGGCCGCCCTGGCCGGCGGTCTGTGGTGGGCCGGCCCGCAGCTGCTACGCAGCCCCCAGGCGCCCGTGGCCGAGTCGGGGCCCTGGCAGCCCTGGCGCGCGGGCCTGGTGGAGCAGACGCTGGCGCAGGGTCGGCCCGTACTGGTTGACTTTACGGCTGCCTGGTGCATCACCTGCCAGTACAACAAGCAAACCGTGCTGCGCGACGCCTCGGTGCTGGCCGATGCACAGGCCCGGCGCGTGGTGCTGCTGCGCGCCGACTGGACGCAGCGCGACGACGACATCACAGCTGCCCTTCGGGCCCTGGGCCGCTCGGGCGTGCCGGTCTACGCCCTGTATGCGCCGGGCAAGGCGCCGGTGCTGCTTTCAGAAATTTTGAGCGTGCAGGAGTTGCGCTCAGCCCTGTCTCGGTTGTAAAAACGGGGGGCGGGCTTGCCCGCCCAAGCCAACAAGATCCACAGAGGCAGCAGGCGCCAGGCAGCGCCCAAGGAGACAACATGCCCAAACCAGCCCAAGCCGGTTCAACCGCCGAGCGCGTGAACTGGGTGTTCAACCATTGCCAGACCATCGCAGTGGTCGGGCTCTCACCCCGGCCCGACCGTGCCAGTTTTGACGTGGCCCAGTACATGCAGTCGCGCGGCTACCACATCGTGCCGGTCAATCCGAACGCCGAGCAGGTGCTGGGCCAGACCTGCTACCCCAACCTGATTGAGGCCGCGCGGCACCACCGGATCGATCTGGTCAACTGCTTTCGCAACAGCGAAGACATCGCGCCCATCGTGGACGAAGCGCTGGCCATCGGCGCGCGCGCCGTCTGGCTGCAACTGGGCATTCGCGACGATGCGTCCATGCACAAAGCCGTGCAAGCCGGGCTGGTGGCGCTGCAGGACCGCTGCTTGAAAATCGACCACAAGGCGGTGGCCGGGGGCAGCCGCATGGCCGCCGCGGCAGCCGCTTGAGCCCGCGCGGGGCCCAAGGCCTTCAAAACGAACCGGTGAAGCGATAGCGCGAGGCCGGATGCCACAAGGTGGCCACAGAGGCCGTGCAGCCTTGCGACTGCGTCTTGCGGTGCAGCACCAGGCAAGGCTCGGTCAAGGCCACACCGAGCAACTCGGCGGTCGATGCCGTCGGCGCGCGCGCCTCGATCACAAAAGAGGCGCCCGTCAACGGGGCCACCCGCATCAGGTAAGCATTGGGCGTTTGCGAGGCGAAGTCTTGCGCCAGGTAGTCAGGCGCCACTTTGGGGTTGACATAGCGGTCTTCCACCTGAATGGGCGCGTCGTTCTCGAAGTGAACCACCACCGAGTGGTAAGCGGTGCTGCCTGCCGGCAGACCCATGCGCAGGGCCAGCGCCTGCCCCACCCGAACCCGCTCGAGTTTGTGCAGCTCGCTGCGGTGCCGGTGGCCTCGGGCGGCGATCTCGTCGGCGATGTTGCGGATCTCCACCAGGCTGGCGTAGTACTTTTGCTGCGCCACATAGGTGCCAGAGCCCTGTCGGCGCTCGACGATCTGCTCGTCGCTGAGTTCGCGCAGGGCGCGATGGACCGTCATGCGCGAGACGCCGAACTGCTGGGCCAGCGCCTGCTCGCCCGCAATCAGATCGCCTTCTTTCCACACCCCGCCGTGGATCTGCGCCAATACATAGTGCTTGATGCGCTGATAGCGCAGCGCGCTGCGATCGGGCGCTGCAGCCGTGGCCAAGGCCGATTGGCTGACGGGCGGGCCGGTGCGGGGCGCGCGCCTGCTCGGCTTGCTCAGCGTCGATTTCATGGGCGGCATAAAAGACAAACGGCATCGCGCAGTTGACTTGACAACTTAGTTTATATCGGGAAAATTTGTCTATACATTTCAAGCCCCCTGAACCGATGGAGCCAAGGCAATGAGCCCACAACCGGACCCCAGACTCGACCCCAGCCGCCTGGTGCAAGCCCCCCGCGGCACCACCTTGCACTGCAAAAGCTGGGTGACCGAGGCGGCCTACCGCATGATCCAGAACAACCTCGATGCGCAGGTGGCCGAAAACCCGCAGCACCTGGTGGTCTACGGCGGCATCGGCCGGGCCGCGCGCGACTGGGCCAGCTTCGACCAGATCCTGGCCAGCCTCAAGGAGCTGGAGGACGACGAGTCCCTACTGATCCAGTCGGGCAAGCCGGTGGGCGTCTTCAAGACCCACCCCGATGCGCCGCGTGTGCTGCTGGCCAACAGCAACCTGGTGCCCAAGTGGGCCCACTGGGAGCACTTCAACGAGCTCGACCGCAAAGGCCTGTTCATGTATGGGCAGATGACCGCCGGCAGCTGGATCTATATCGGCAGCCAAGGCATCGTGCAGGGCACCTACGAGACCTTTGTCGAGGCGGGCCGTCAGCACTACCAAAGCGATCTGTCGGGCAAATGGATCCTCACATCCGGCCTGGGCGGCATGGGCGCGGCGCAGCCTCTGGCGGCCACGCTGGCCGGCGCCTGTTGCTTGGTCATCGAATGCCAGCAAAGCAGCATCGACTTTCGTCTGCGCACCCGCTATGTGGACCAGCAGGCCCGCGACATCGACCATGCGCTCGAACTCATCGGGCAGCACACCCGAAGCAAGCAGGCCGTCTCGATCGCCCTGTTGGGCAATGCGGCCGATGTGCTGCCTGAGTTGGTGCGGCGCGCCCAGGCCGGCGGTCTGCGCCCTGATATCGTGACCGACCAGACCTCGGCGCACGACTTGGTACACGGCTATCTGCCCCAAGGGTGGACGGCTGCGCAGTGGAAGGCCGCGCAAAAGGAGCCGACCCAGCACGGCGCCATCAGAGCTGCAGCGGCGCGCAGTTGCGCGCGCCACGTGCAGGCCCTGCTCGATTTTCACGCCATGGGCATTCCCACGGTGGACTACGGCAACAACATCCGGCAGGTGGCATTTGATGAGGGCGTGAAAAATGCCTTCGACTTTCCCGGCTTCGTGCCCGCCTACATTCGCCCGATGTTTTGCGAAGGCAAGGGGCCGTTTCGCTGGGTGGCTCTCTCGGGCGACCCGCAGGACATCTACAAGACCGACGCCAAGATCAAGGAGCTGTTCCCGCACAACCACCACACCCACCGCTGGCTCGACATGGCGCGCGAGAAGATCGCTTTTCAGGGTCTGCCCGCGCGCATCTGCTGGCTCGGTCTGGGCGAGCGCCATGTGGCCGGGCTGGCCTTCAACGCCATGGTGCGCAGCGGCGAGCTCAAAGCGCCCATCGTGATCGGGCGCGACCACCTCGACACCGGCTCGGTGGCCAGCCCCAACCGTGAAACCGAGGCCATGAAAGACGGCACCGATGCAGTCAGCGACTGGCCGCTGCTCAACGCGCTGCTCAACACGGCCGGCGGAGCCAGCTGGGTCAGCCTGCACCATGGCGGCGGCGTGGGCATGGGCTACTCGCAGCACGCGGGCATGGTGATCGTGGCCGACGGCAGCGACGCTGCCGAAAAGCGGCTGGCGCGCGTGCTGGTCAACGACTGCGCCAGTGGCGTGATGCGCCACGCAGACGCGGGCTACGAATTGGCGCTGGCAACGGCGCACAAACACGGCCTCAAACTGCCCATGCTGCCACCGGCTCCCCAGCCGGCGCAGCGGTCAGAACGGAACTGATCATGCCCCTGACTCTTGTTGCGGGCCAGCTCAGCCTGGCCGATCTGCGCGCCGTCTGGCAAGCGCCGGTGCCCGTCAGTCTGCACCCCAGCGCCCAGGCCGACATCGCAGCTTCGGCCGCCGCCATCGAACGCATCGTGGCCAAGGGCGAGGCGGCCTACGGCATCAACACCGGTTTTGGCAAGCTCGCCAAAACCCGCATCCCCGACGCGCAGCTCGAACTGCTGCAGCGCAACCTCATCTTGTCGCATTCGGTGGGCGTTGGCGAGCCCATGAGCGAGGCCACCGTGCGCCTGCTCATGGTGACCAAGGCGGCCAGCCTGGCGCGCGGCATGTCGGGGGTGCGGCCGGTGGTCGTCGAGACCTTGCTGGCGCTGCTCAACGCCGGCATCGTGCCTCATATTCCGGTCAAGGGCTCGGTTGGGGCCTCGGGCGATTTGGCGCCGCTGTCGCACATGACGCTGGCGCTCATGGGCGAAGGCCCGGTGAGCGTCAAGGGCCAGCGCATGCCAGCGGCCGATGCGCTCAAAGCCGCCGGCATTGCACCGCTGATCCTGGCGGCCAAAGAGGGCCTGGCCCTGATTAACGGCACACAGGTGTCGACCGCGCTGGCCCTGCACGGCCTCTTCATGGCCCAAAGGCTGCTCGAGGCAGGCACCATCACCGGCGCGCTCAGCGTGGATGCGGCCAAGGGCAGCGACGCGCCCTTCGATGCGCGCATCCACCAGGCACGCGGTCAGCCCGGGCAGATCGCGCTGGCGCAGGCCATGCGCGAGCTGCTGGCCGGCAGCGCCATCCGACAGTCGCACCTGGACAACGACGAGCGTGTGCAAGATCCCTACAGCCTGCGCTGCCAGCCACAGGTGATGGGCGCCTGCCGCGATTTGATCGCCAACGCCGCGCGCACCTTGCTCACCGAAGCCAATGCAGTCACCGACAACCCACTGGTTTTTCATCAGACGGGCGAGGTGCTCTCGGGCGGCAATTTCCACGCCGAGCCGGTGGCTTTTGCCGCCGACAGCCTGGCGCTGGCGATTGCCGAAATCGGCGCGCTGGCCGAGCGGCGCATTGCGCTGCTGATCGACAGCACGCTGTCGGGTTTGCCGCCCTTTTTGGTGCACAACCCCGGGCTCAACAGCGGCTTCATGATTGCCCACGTCACCGCCGCTGCGCTGGCCAGCGAAAACAAGTCACACGCCCATCCGGCCAGCGTGGACAGCCTGCCCACCAGCGCCAACCAGGAGGACCATGTCAGCATGGCCACCTTTGCCGCGCGCCGTCTGGCCGAGATGGCCGACAACAGCGCCACCATCTTGGGCATCGAATGGCTGGCCGCCGCCCAGGGCGTGGACTTTCACCGCCCCCTGGCCAGCTCGGCCCCGCTCGAAGCGGCGCACGCGCTCTTGCGCACGCAGGTCAAGCGCTACGACGCCGACCGCCTGTTTGCGCCCGATATCGAGGCGGCCCGCTCGCTCGTTCTGAACGGCGCGCTGCACGGCATCCAAGCGGGCCTGTGGGCAACCCTGTGGCACGAGACGGTGGGCGCGTGAACACCATGCCGGCACCACACTGTTTCGCCCGTGCAAGCTGGCCACCCTCGAGGGCAGCGACTGGGGTGACAGCCCTGGCAAAGTCCCCCTGCCCCAGTGGGATAATCTAAGCTCAGCCCCCTTGTTTTGAGCCGGACACACCCATGCCCTTCGAGCCCTTGCGCAACGACACCTTCCTGCGGGCCTGCCTGCGCCAAGCCACCGACCACACGCCAGTCTGGCTGATGCGCCAAGCCGGTCGCTACCTGCCCGAGTACTGCGCCACCCGAGCCAAGGCGGGCAGCTTCATGGGGCTGGCCACCAACGTGCAATACGCCACCGAAGTGACCTTGCAGCCGCTCGAGCGCTACCGCCTGGACGCGGCGATTTTGTTCTCGGACATCCTGACGGTGCCCGATGCCATGGGCTTGGGTTTGTCGTTTGCCCTGGGCGAAGGCCCCAAGTTCGCCAAAGTCGTGCGCGACGAGGCGGCGGTGGCCGAACTGGCGGTGCCCGACATGCACAAGCTGCAGTACGTGTTCGATGCGGTCACCAGCATCCGCAAGGCGCTGGGCGGCCGGGTGCCCTTGATCGGCTTTTCCGGCAGCCCCTGGACGCTGGCCTGCTACATGGTCGAAGGCGGTGGCTCCGACGACTACCGGCTGGTCAAGAGCCTGATGTACAGCCGCCCCGATCTGATGCACCGCATCTTGGCGATCAATGCCGATGCGGTGGCCCTGTACCTGAACACGCAGATCGAAGCGGGCGCTCAGGCGGTGATGGTGTTTGACAGCTGGGGCGGGGTGCTGGCCGACGGCGCTTTCCAGGACTTCAGCCTGGCCTACACCCGCCGGGTGCTGGCGCAACTCAAGCGCAGCCACGACGGCGCGGTCATCCCGCGCATCGTGTTCACCAAAGGCGGCGGCCTGTGGCTCGGCGAGATGGCCGCGCTTGACTGCGAGGTACTGGGCCTGGACTGGACGGTCAACCTGGGGCAGGCGCGCGCGCAGGTGGGCGGGGCCGTCGGTGGGCCAGGCAAGGCCCTGCAAGGCAATATCGATCCCAACGTGCTGTTTGCGCCGCCCGAGGCGATCGCGCAGCAGGTGCGAGGCGTGCTCGAGAGCTTCGGGCCGCCCCACACCGACCCGGCCAGCGTCGGGCCAACGCATATTTTCAACCTCGGCCACGGCATCAGCCAGCACACGCCGCCCGAACACGTCAGCGCGCTGGTGGAGACCGTCTACGCGCATTCGCGGGCCATGCGTCAGCGGCGCTAAAAGGCGCTAAAGGGCCATTTCAAGCGCCGAAAAGGCGCTTGAAGGGGCGCACGAAGGGGCAGCGCAGGGCCGCCGCCACACGGGTCATCCGGCTGCACCTGGGCCCGAGCATCGCCCCGCAAGCCTGAGCTATAGCACGAAAACCGGCCGCCGTGGGGCGACTTATGCACAAAATTCGTGCTGCGGTGCGACAAAAACCCCAAGCCCGACCGGCCCTCGCTACAAAAGCCATAGCATTTGCAAGTGGTTGATTTATAAGGGAATTGTTGATTTGCCGTTTTTCCGGGCATTCCAGACAAGGCCTTGATTTTCAAGGCTTGCAGCCGGGCAGGGGCGAACTATCAACAAAGTTATCCACAGGAAGGCTGGACAAGCCTAAAGCCTACGTGAAATCAAGCACTTAGGCGATTGAGCGAAGGTGAAATGAGAAAAATCGTCCTTGCATCATGAGCCACTGGCTGGACATCGTGGTCGCCACGCCCGCCCACAGCAGTGTGGCCGGGCCCCTGACCTATGCGAGCGAGTCGCCGCTTGCGCCCGGACAGTTGGTGCGCGTGCCCCTGGGCCGCCGCGAGGTGCTTGGGGTGGTGTGGGCCGAGCGCTGTGACGCTGGGTCTTTAAGCGCCGGCCAGACCAAATCGGTCGCTGCGGTGCTCGATGGCATCGACCCCTTGTCGGACGGCTGGCGCGGGCTGATCGGTTTTGCCGCTGGCTACTATCAGCGCTCGCTCGGCGAGGTTGCACTGGCCGCGCTGCCCCCGCAATTGCGCGAGCTCGGTGCGCTGCAACTGGCGCGGCGCCTCAAGCGCGCCGCACAGGCCGCACCAGGGCCCGCGCCCAGGCCGGCGCTGCCCGAGCTGAGCGCGCAGCAGCAAGCGGTGCTGGAGGCCTTTGCGAAGGCGCACCAACCGACCCTGCTCTTTGGCGCTACGGGCAGCGGCAAAACCGAGGTCTATTTGCGCGCCGCCCAAGAAGTGCTCGAGGCCGAGCCGGGCGCGCAGGTGCTGGTCATGGTGCCCGAGATCAACCTCACGCCGCAGTTGCAGTCGCGTCTGCACGAGCGCTTTGCCCACCTTGGCGAAGGCCAGGTGGTGACCCTGCACAGCAACCTCACACCGGCCCAGCGGCTCAAGGCCTGGCTGGCCGCGCACAGCGGGCAGGCCCGTGTGGTGCTGGGCACCCGCATGGCGGTGCTGGCCTCGCTGCCGGGGCTGCGGCTGATCGTGGTCGACGAGGAACACGACCCGAGCTACAAGCAGCAAGAGGGGGCGCGCTACTCAGCGCGTGACCTGGCCATCTACCGCGCCCGGCTTGAAAGCCAGCGCCTGGGCACGGTGCAAGGCACAGGCGCTGCGGCGCCTTGCCGGGTGCTGCTGGGCTCGGCCACGCCCTCGCTCGAGAGCTGGCAGGCCTGCCTCAAGGACCGCTACCTGAGGCTGGACATGCCCGATCGCATCGGTGCCGCACAAGGCGACAGCGGGCCACAGGTCAGGCTGCTCGACATGGGACAGCAGCCGCGCGGCACCTTGCTGGCACCAGCCCTGATGCAGGCCATTGCCGAACGCGTGGCATGCGGGGAGCAGTCGCTCATCTTTTTGAACCGGCGTGGCTATGCGCCGGTGCTGGCCTGCCACGACTGCGGCTGGAAGAGCCAGTGCGCACACTGCAGCGCCTACCGCGTCTTTCACAAGCTCGACCGCTCGCTGCGCTGCCATCACTGCGGCTACACCGACCCGGTGCCGCGCGGCTGCCCCGATTGCGGCAACGTCGACATCGCACCGGTCGGGCGCGGCACCGAAAAGCTTGAGGAGCATTTGAGCGAGCTGCTGGCCGATCTGCGGCGCCCCGATGGCTCGCCCGTGCGGGTGGCGCGCATCGACGCCGACAGCACACGCGGCAAAGGCGCGCTGCAAAGCCAGCTGGCGCAGATGCACGAAGGCCACACCGATGTGCTGGTGGGCACGCAAATGGTCACCAAGGGGCACGACTTTCGCAACATCACGCTGGTGGCGGCGGTCAACCCGGACGGCTCGCTGTTTTCGAGCGACTTTCGCGCGCCAGAGCGGCTGTTTGCCCTGCTGATGCAAGCCTGTGGCCGGGCCGGCCGGCAGGCCAGCCAGAGCGGGCGCAGCCAGATGTGGGTGCAGACCCTGCACCCGGGCCATCCGCTGTTTGCCTCGCTCAAGCGCCACGACTACGCCGGGTTTGCCCAAGACGAGTTGCGCCACCGTCAGGCTGCTGGACTGCCGCCCTTCGGCCATGCCGCATTGCTGCGCGCCGAAGCGCGGACACAAGAGGCGGCGCAGGAGTTCTTGCGCGCGGTGGCCGAGGCGGCCGTGCAAGCAGGGCTGCCCGGCGGGCAGCGGGTGGTGCTCTATCCGGCCGTGCCCATGTCGCTGCAGCGCCTGGCCAACGTCGAGCGCGCCCAAATGCTGCTTGAAAGCGCCTCACGGCCGGCGCTGCAGCAATTTTTGGCAGCCTGGCAGCCGCTGCTGGCCCAGGTGCGCGCGCAAGCGGCCCACCGGGGCCTGATCCGCTGGGCCATCGACGTCGACCCACTGAGCATCTGATCGGCCCACCCAATTGAGCAAGCTCACCAGAGCAAGCGAGATCACAAGAGCCAGGCCACGGCAGCGGAAAAGCTCAGAAAGGCCCACGCGGTCGACCACAAGATGATGCGCGCGATGCGCGCAGTGTCGGCACCGAAGCGCTCGGACAGCATGGCCACATTGCTCGCGCTCGGCAGCGCTGCCACCAAGGTGGCCACCGTCACAGAAAAAGGGCTCAGACCCAGCCCTGCACGAATACCCAGCCAGCCCATGGCCGCCACCAGCAGCGGATGGAGCACCAGCTTGATGAGCACCACGCTGGCCTGCGAGCGCAGCTGCATGCCGCCGGCGCTGCCGACCTGCGAGCGCGCCAGTACAGCGCCGATCGTGAACAAGGCCACCGGCGAGGCCGAATCGGCCAGCAGCTCGATCGTTCGCCTCACCGGGCCGACCGGCTCAAACCCAAGCCCTGAGGAGAGCGCGCCAAGCAACACCGACCAGGGCATGGGATTGGCGGCCACGCCCTTGAGCGCATTGCGGGCGGCCTGCCCGGCGCCCTGCAGACCGGCGCTATCCAGACGCGACAGCGCAATGCACAGGGACGTGATCACGACCAGATCGACGACGATGGTGACAATCGCCGGGCCAGCTGCAGCGCTGCCCATGAAAGCCACCAGCAGGGGCACGCCCATAAAGCCGGTGTTGGGGAAAGCAGCCACCAGAGCGCCAAAGGCCGCGTCGTTCCAGCCCATGGACCCACGCCGGGTCAAGAGCACGGTCAGCGCAACGATCAGCAGCCCGCACAACAAATACAGCAGCGCCAGCCGCAGATCGAGCAGTTGCGCCAGCGGCGTGGCCGAGCCAAAGCGAAACAGCATGCACGGCAAAGCAAAGTACAGCACAAAGGTGTTGAGGCCGGGGATGGCCGACAGGGGCAAGACGCCCCGGCGCGCGGCCACATAGCCGCACAGCACCAGCGCAAAAAAGGGAAAGGTCTGCAACAGAATCGGCATCACGGTGCGCCGATTGTCGAGCAGCCCCTGCGGGGCGCAGTTGGGCCAGGCGCAGCGTGAACGGGGCTTAGCACAAATTGAGCTGACGCCGCGATGCTGCGGGTCGCTATGATGGCCCGCTTTGCCGGCCTTCAGGTACGGCTCACGGATCTCTGGCCTTCATGTCGTCCCCACCTTCATCCAGCCCCGCCGGCGCCGGCCTGAACCTGGCCCAGCTCGAGGCAGTTCACCACATCCAGGGCCCCTGCCTGGTCCTGGCCGGGGCCGGCTCGGGCAAAACCCGAGTGATCACGCACAAGATCGGGCGGCTCATTCAGGCCGGCTTGGCGCCTGAGCAGATCGCGGCGATCACCTTTACCAACAAGGCGGCCGCCGAAATGCGCGAACGCGCCAAGGGGCTGATCGGCCGGCAGGCCAAGGGCGTGCTGATCTGCACCTTCCACGCGCTGGGCGTGCGCATGTTGCGCCAGGACGGCGCAGCTCTGGGCCTCAAGCCCCAGTTCAGCATTCTCGACAGTGACGATGTGACCAGCCTGCTCAAGGACTGCGGCGGCAGCACCGATGCAGCCACCGCCAGGCAGTGGCAGTGGACCATCAGCCTGTGGAAAAACCAGGGGCTCAATGCCAGCCAGGCCGAGGCCCAGGCCAGTGGCCCCG
>CANHBU010000026.1 GCA_947458345.1 Comamonadaceae bacterium | reverse complement strand
TGTGCCTGTGCCTGTGCCTGTGCCTGTGCCTGTGCCTGTGCCTGTGCCTGTGCCTGTGCCTGTGCCTGTGCCTGTGCCTGTGCCTGTGCCTGTGCCTGTGCTTGAGCCTGAGCTTGTGCTTGTGCTTGTGCTTGTGCTTGTGCTTGTGCTTGTGCTTGTGCTTGTGCTTGGGCCTGCGCTTGGGCTTGAGCTTGTGCTGGGGCTTGAGCTTGTGCTTGGGCTTGGGCTTGGGAAATAGTCACGTTCGGCGGCGACTGGGGCTTGCCGATGGCTGGGCCAGACACGGTTGCGCCCGAGCGCGGTGGCGGCAGATTGCGAAGCTGTTCGAGCTCCTGGATACGTTCCTCGTCGGCCACCAAGGCTGTGATCAGTTGCCGGTTGTAGGCGTCGACCACCCTGCCTGCCTGCGAAATGGAGACGACCAATACCCCAGCGAGCAGCAACAAGCTGAGCACGAGGCTGGATACGGCGGCCACATAACCTGGCCAGACCGGCAAAGAATTGCGGGCCAGTTCCAAGTCAAGGCCCTCCGCTAGTGGCCCGCGACGCGGTCATTCGAAGACCTCAGGGAAGGTCTGCAGAACCCCGTCATCGCAAAGAGCGCAGCGACGTGGCGATCCATCCGCCTCTGATTCGTAAACATCTCTTGGATTGCCACGCTTGGCTCGCAATAAAAAAAAGAACTGATGCAGACTTTCCTTGGCGATTTCGGCCTGCGGCCCGGCGACCTGGCGCGGGGCGTGCGAAGTCCAAGTGCAAACGCCCTTGCGCCCGCCGCGACCTGGTGTCGTCACCGATCTGCGAGAGAGCGCATGGATGATTTCTTGAGGGGACGAATTCTCTGCAGGTCCCTGCGCAGGTACCTCTGTATTCAAAATGTCTGCGGCTGCTGGATACACGGGGCAGATTGTTAAGAATCTGTGTTTTTGTTTTCATTAAATGATGTAAGCCGAAAGAGGCTTGCGCTTGAGGAAGGTCTGCAAACCCCGCGATCGCGATGATTGCCACAGCCCTTCGGGCTTCGCAATGGCAGTAGCGACGTGACAATCCATCGACTCTTGATTGACGAAGCAGTCTCAATTGCTTCACTTTCGTCATGGCGAGAGCGCCAGATCTGCGTCATCGCGGCCGTCAGGCCGTGGCAATCCAGCCATCACCAATCAATCAAGGAAGTGCCGCTCAATCGCCTTGCCGACGACAACCCGGGCGTGTGACGGCAGCGGGTGTGCGCGGTACCGGCGGCCGGGACGATGGCGGCGCCTCGATCACAGCACTGCAGCGCTGGCGCAGCCTGACTACACCACGCAGCGCACTGCACTGACAGCGGCGCCAGCACGGCCGCGACATGATGGCGCCATGTCTTTACCGGCCGGCAGCACCATTGATTTGCCTTTCGATGCCCAGCCCAATCTGCGCCCTGCGGGCCAGCACGGCGTGTGACGCAGGCGCTCGGTCGACTGGGTGTGCGCGCCATGCGCTGGAGCGTGCTGACCGGCGGTGTCCGATTTGCACTGCAGTTGATCGCCCAGGTGCTGTTGGCCCGTCAACTCGGGCCGCAGGTTTTTGGCCTGTTTGCCATCGGCATGGTGGCCATCACCCTGGCTGGCTTTGTGGCTGGCTTCGGTCTGAGCTGGAGCCTGATGCAGCGGGCCAAGCTGGACGATGCGGACATCCGTTTCGCGTGGACTTGGCAGGTGCTTGCTGGGCTGGCTGCCGTGCTGCTGCTGCAGATGCTGGCGCCGAGCGTGGCGGTGGCCTTCAAGGAGCCAGCGGCCGAGCCGGTGATTCGATGGCTTTGCCTCAGTTGCCTGCTCCAGGCGGCCGCGGCGCCAGCGACCCATCTGCTGACGCGCGAACTGAACTTCAAGGCCCTGGGTCTGATTCAGCTGCTGAGCTACGCCGTCGGCTATGGACTGGTGGGTCTGCCGCTGGCCTGGGCCGGCCAAGGCGTGAACGCCTTGGTGGCCGCGTGGCTGGCCCAGGCAGGCGTCACGGTGCTGGCCAGCTTGGCCATGCGGCCCCACCCGATGGCTCCTTTGCTGTGGTACCCAAGGGCGGCGCAGACGCTGGCCACCGGCCAAGCGGTGTTTATGACCAATCTGGTCAACTGGGCGCTGGCCAATCTGGACCGTGTGCTCATCGGCCGACTGCTGGGCACGTGGTCACTGGGCCTGTACAACGTGGCCTACAACCTGGCCACCGTGCCCAACAGCGTGCTGCTGGGCGCCCTGCAGCCCGCTTTCTTGGCTGCGGGCGCGCAAATGCAGGGCCAGGGCGGCCGTCTGGCGCAGGCTTACCTGCAGATGCTGGCCACGCTGCTGGTGGTGGCCGTGCCGGTCTTTGGCGTGGCAGCCCTGCTCGCGCAGGATCTGGTGCAGCTCTTGTACGGCACGCAGTGGCGAGCAGCCGGACCGGTGCTGGCCTGGCTGCTGGCCTTCATGCCGGCTTTGGCGATCTGGGGCATCTCGACACCGATCCTGTGGAACACCGGTCGCCGGCAGCATGAGTGGGCGCTGCAGTTGCCGCTGATCGCGCTCGGCGCCCTCGCGATCTGGGCGGTCGCGCCCTGGGGCATCGAAGCGGCGGCCAGCGCGGCGGCCTTGCTGCTGCTGTCGCGCGCCCTGCTGCTCGTGGGTGCGGCCTTGTCTGCGCTGCATCTGTCGTGGTGGGAGCTGGCGCCCCAGGCCTGGCGCAGCCTGTGGCTGACGGGCGCAGCCGTCGGCCTGAGCTGGGCGGCGCAAAGCCTGCTGCCCGGCAGCAGCGCCCCTTTGCTGCGCCTGATCGCCGGCGCACTCGCGCCGGCCTGCGCCCTGGCCCTGCTGCTGTACACACGCCCGGCCTGGCTGGCCAATTGCCTGGGCCCACAGGCTTGGGCCATGGTGCTTCGCTTCGCACCGCTGCTGCATCGCCCTGCCGGCGCCCGTATGGCCTTGCCAAACCCTTCCCATCGCACTTGAGGGCACCGGCACATGGACCCCAACGTCTCCCTGCTTGCCTGGCTGCTGGCCGCCCTGCTCAGCGCTGCCCTGGCCTGGCTGGCAATGGCCGGCGCCTTGCATCTGAGCGCGGCGCGAGAACATGGCTTCGTGCACTGGGTGATGCCAGCCTTGCTCACCATCATGGCCGCCGGCGTCTGGCTCAGCGGGCGCGATCTGACCAGCAATTTTTTGCTGCCCGAGTTCGCACCCGATCCGCCCCGCCCCGCTCTGTTGAACGCCTTGCAGCCTGTGGTCTCGCTGCTGCTGCTGGCCATCAGCGCCGAGCGCATCTTGAGCCACTGGTTCACGCGGGCGCAGCACGGCACACAGCAAACTCTGGCGCCTGCGCTGCCGCTGGCCTTCGCGCTGCTCTGGCTGGGCACGATCGCAGCGCCCGCCTGGGCTGCAGCCCACCCCTATTGGAGCCACAACCTGCTCTACCCGCTGTTCATTGGCCTGGCCGCCACCTTGTGCGGCCCCCAGGACCACCTCCTGGCCCTGCGCGCCACGCGCAATGCGCTGCTGCTGCTCATGCTGGCCGGCGTGCTGCTCATCCCGATCGCGCCCAGCCTGGTGCTTGACCGCCAATACGGTCAAGGCCTGATTCCCGGCCTTCCCCGCTTTGGCGGCCTGGCCACCCACCCGGTGGCGATGGGGCTGCTGGCCCAACTGGGCCTGCTGTGCCTGCAAATGCAAGCCTTCGAGCGGCGCTGGCTTGACCGCTGCGCTTGGCTGCTGGGCTTGAGCGTGCTGTTCATGGCCCAATCGAAAACCGCCTGGCTGGCTTTTGTGCTGTGCGGCGGCTCCGTGCTGGCGCTGCGCTGGGCGCCCCGGCTGCGCGCGCAACTGGGCAATGTGCACGACAGCACCCCAGCTCTGGCCTGGCTGGCGCTGGCCCTGCTGGGCCTGACCGCGTCCTTGTGGCTGCTGCTCTTTGGCAATCTGAGCGAAGGCTTGCAGCGCTTCATGTACAGCAGCGAGGGCAGCCAGCTCAGCTCCTTGACCGGGCGCGACCGAATCTGGGTCATCGCCTGGGAAGAATGGCAGCTCCACCCGGTCTGGGGCTGGGGACTGCAAATCTGGGACGACAGCTACCGCCGCGCCATCGGCATGGCCAATGCGACCCATGCGCACAACCAGTTCATGGACACCCTTTCGCGCTCGGGGCTGATCGGGGCCACGGCGCTTGCGCTCTACCTGGGCGTGCTGTGCGTGCTCAGTCTGCGCTGCGCCCGGGCCTCGCAAGGCCTGTCGCTGGCGCTGCTGCTGGCCCTGCTGCTGCGCGCGGGCAGCGAAGTGCCTTTGCTGCTGATCGGCTATGGGCCCGATCTGATCATCCACCTGCTGCTGCTCATCACCCTGGCCGCCCACCGCAGCGCCGTGGCGCCGAGCCGCCTGGCCACACGGGTCAAGTTGGCATGAGGTTTTCTGTCGTGATCCCGCTGCACGACAAGGCGGCCTACATCGACTGCACGCTGCAGTCGGTGCTGGCACAAGACTGCGCGGACTTCGAGGTCGTGGTCGTCGACGACGGCTCGCGCGATGCAGGCCCACTGATCGTGGCGCGGTGCAGCGATGCGCGCGTGCGGCTGCTGCGGCAGACCAATGCGGGCGTGGCGGTGGCGCGCAACCGCGGCATCGCTGCCGCGCAAGGCCAGTGGGTGTGCTTTCTCGATGCCGACGACTGGCTGCACCCCACCTACCTAAGCACGCTCATCGAGGCGCAGCAGCGCTGCCCGCAGGCCGATGTGGTGGCGGCCGACTTTGTGCGTGTACCCCATGCCGAGGGCCCCTGGCCGCCGCCCTGGTCGGTCAGCCCCGAGCGCACCGAAGTCGAGTTGATCGAGCGATTGGCGCGGCGCTGGATGGACGGCCCCACCCTGAGCAGCAGCTCGGTGGCCGTGCGGCGCAGCCGCTTGCTGTCGCTGCAACCGTGCTTTGCGCCCGGCGAGAGCCTGGGGGAAGACCTGGACCTGTGGTTTCGCCTGGCCGAGGTCACGCCGGTGGCGCTGGCGCACAAGCCGCTGGTGGCCTATCGGGTGCAGGTGCAAGGCAGCTTGAGCAGCGGCCATCTGCACGCCCGCTCGTTTCCCTTTCTGGAGAGGCTGCGCCAGCGCTGCGCCGCTCTAAGCCCCCAACTGCGCCGCGACACGGCCTGGCTGATCGCACAGCACGAGCTCAATCTGGCACGCCAAGCCCTGCAAGCGGGCCGCCGCCGGCAAGCCTGGCACTGGCTGCTGCAAGCGCACCCGGCGGCCAGCGGGCGGCGTTGGTGGTTCACGCTGCTGATGGCCGCGCTGATGCCGCGCCGCTGGATTGAGCACAGCATTGAGTGGCGCGAGCGAAGCACAGCGCCCCCAAACCCGCCGCCGCGTCACAAGGCGCAGCGCACCCAAGCCTGATCGACCATGACCACTGCCCCAATGCACCCCCCACTGCACCCCCCACCGCCGCCCGGTCCCGTCTCCATCGTGATCAAGGCCCTCAACGAGCAGGCCCACATCGAGGCCTGCCTGAGCAGCGCCCTGCGGGCCTTGCAGGGCATAGGCGGCGAGGTCGTGCTGGCCGACTCGTGCTCCAGCGATGCCACGGTTGCGCTGGCGCGCCGCTATCCGGTGCGTATCGTGCAACTGGCCCATGCCAGCGAGCGCTGCTGCGGCATCGGCGCGCAACTGGGCTACGAGCATGCCAGGGGATCGCTTGTTTACCTCATGGATGGCGACATGGAGCTGCAAGAGGGCTTTTTGCAGGCCGCCGCATCGGTGCTGGCCCAAAACCCTCAGCTCGCCGCCGTCGGCGGGCAGGTGCTCGAGCGCAACTTGGCGCATCTCGAATACCGCGCCCGCAACGACAAGCCTATGGCGCAGCGTCGCAGCGCCGCCGTCGACCGGCTCGACGGCGGTGGCCTTTACCGGCGCGCGGCGATCGAGTCGGTTGCCTACCTGAGCGATCGCAATCTGCACAGCTATGAAGAGTACGAACTCGGCCTGCGCCTGCGCAGGGCGGGCTGGGGCCTGTGGCGCCTGCCGATCGATGCGGTCAGCCATGAAGGCCATCGCACCGCCGCGCTGGCTTTGCTGTGGCGGCGCTGGCGCAGCGGCTATGCCTGGGGCGCAGGCGAGTTGCTGCGCGCCTGCTGGGGTGACCGGCTGCGCTGGCTCGAGGTCTGGCGCCTGCGCGAGATGCGCCTTTATCTGGGCCTGCTGGCGATGTGGCTGCTGCTGGGGGCCTGGCTGCTGGCATCGTGGCCACACCCCCTGCCCGCCCTGGCTGCGGCTGCGCTGAGCGCCTGCGCCGTGCTGCTGCTGACCAGTTGGCGCAAACGCTCGCTCACGCGCGGCCTGTACGCCGTGCTGGCCTGGCACGTCAACGCGGCGGGCTTGCTGCGTGGCCTGCTGCGCAAGCGCCGCAGCCCCTCAAGGCCGATTGCCAGCCGGATGATCCAAGATGCCCCGTCATGCGCCCCGTCAGGCGTCGCATCATGCGCCCCATCATGGCCCGCCCCACCTGGCAGGCCCAACGAGCCGCAACCGAGCCATGTCCTCGTCTAGTCGCAGGCGGCGGCCCCGCGCATCGCCCAGCCCGCTCACGGCGGCCAAGCAAGAACCCCAGCCGGCCTTGCAGCAGCGCATCTACATGGCCTGCCCAATGGGGCCGATCGGTGGCGGCATGGCCCGCGTGGTCGACTACCTGATCGACGATAGTCATCGCAGCGCCGATTCATCGGCTGCGCAGCTGATGGCACTCGACACCCGGGGGCAAGGCTCGGCCGCGCGCTCGCTGTGGGTCTTGCTCGGCGCGATGCGCCTGCTTTTCGCCGCCCGCAAGCAAGTGGCGGGCGTGCACATCCATCTGGCCGAGCGCCTGAGCCTGCTGCGCAAAAGCGCCCTGATGCTGCTGTGCAAGGCTCTGGGGATACCCATGATCGTGCATCTGCATGCCGCGCAGTTTGCGCAGTTTTACCGGCAATTGCCCGCTGCTGCGCGCTGGCTCACGCGCCAGGCGCTGCAACTGCCCGCTGGCCTGATCGTATTGGGCCAGCGCGCACGCGACTTCGTGACGCAAGAAATCGGCGTGCCCGCCGAGCGGGTGCACCTTGTGCCCAATGGGGTGCCAGCGCCCCAGGTTCCGCGCCGCCGCGACCCAAGCCTTCGGCAAGTGCTGTTCGTGGGCAACCTTAGCGAGCGCAAGGGCGTGAGCGATCTGCTGCGGGCGCTGTGCCTGCCCGGCTGGGACCCGGCCAACACCCGGGTGGTTTTGGCCGGCGGCGGCGACGTCGAAGGCTACCGCGCCCAAGCGCAGGCCATGGGCCTGGGCCCGTGGCTGCATTGGACGGGCTGGCTGGGGCCGCAGCAAGTGGCCCAGCGCATGGCCCAGGCCGATGTGCTGGTACTGCCTTCGCATGACGAAGGCCTGCCGCTGGTCATCCTGGAGGCCATGGCCCAGGGGGTGGCCGTGGTCTGCACACCGGTGGGCGAAATCGCGCATTTCATCACCGACGAACAGGAGGCGCTCTTCGTTCAGCCCGGTGACAGCCCGGCGCTGGCCCGCCAGATCCAGCGTGTGCTGGCCGACGATGGCCTGCGCAGCCATCTCGAGCAGGCCGGTCGCCGGCTGCATGCGAGCCGCTTTAGCCTGAGCCGATTTAGCACCGAGATCGCGCGCCTGCACCGCCAGCACTTTGACATCGGCCCGCGCCGCATGAAATCCTAAAGCCTGCCCTTCAGAAAAGCACAGCCCACACCTCAAAGCCGCTTGCCCGTGCGCTGCAGGGTCAGCACCCGCCAGATGAACAGCGGATTGCCGATCACATAGCGCGTAAACAGTCGCACCGGCTCCTGGCCCAAGCGCCACAGCCACTCCAGGCCCAGCCTCTGCACCACAGCAGGCGCCCGGCGGGTGCGGCCGGCCCAAAAATCGACGATGGCCCCGCCGCAGATGAGCAAGCAGCGGTGCTCGAGTTCGCGTCGCAGCCGCTGGGCCAGCTCCTCCTGCCGCGGCATGCCCATGGCCAGCAGCACGATCGCAGGCTTGCGCTCGCGCAGCAGTTGCACATAGGCCGGCGCCGGCGCATACCCATCGACCCCCCAAATGCAGCTGCGAGGCATGATGTCTTGCTGCAGCCTGCGCAGCCCCAGGGCCAGATGCGGCTCGCGGGTGCCCAGCACCGCCACCGACAGGCCGTCGCAGGCGCGCAGCAGTTCGGGGATGAAATCGGTGCCGTTCATGTTCAGCCCGGGCGCGCGTGCGCAGCGGCGCAGCAGCCAGGCCAGACCGCTGCCATCTCGCAGCAGCACGTCGGCCTCCCAAAGGGCCTGCGCAAACGACTCGCAGCGACGCGCCAGATTGAAGGCGTGCGCATTGGCAAAGGCGAGCACACGCACCGGCTCGCGTCCACGCCCGGGCCGCGCCAGGCGCCGAATCAGCGTCAGCCGAGCCCGCTCATCGGGCACCAACTGCAAATGCTCGACCAGGGCGCTCCAGGCCACCACGCTCAGCCTTCCTGCAGCACCGACCCGACAAGCGCCACCCCAAGCGATCCAAGGCCCTGGCGCAACTGCGCCAATCTGGGCAGCGACGACGCGTGCCGGCGCGCCAGCAGCAAAGCCGCGCCAGCGCGCACCGCCACCGTCTGCGCATCGGCGCATTGCCCGGCCGCGGGGGTGTCGAGGATGACCACCGCATGGTCTTGAGCCAGCGACTGCAGCAGCTGATCGAACTGCGGCCGCGCCAGCAGCTCCTGCGGATTGGGCACCGGCGTGCCCGCGGGCAGCACCGACAGGCAGCGCAAGCCCTCGATGGCCGTGAGCACCTGTGGACCAACCCGGCCGGCCAGCAGATCGGACAAGCCCTGATGCTGGCTCAGACCGAACAGCGCCTGCTGCCTGGGCTGGCGCAGGTCGGCATCGATGAGCAAGGTGCGCTGACCCAATTGCGAGAAGGCGATGGCCAGGTTGGCTGCGGCCAGGCTGCGGCCCTCGCGCCGGTCTGGGCTGACCACCGCCAGCGCGCGCGAGGGCGCCGGCACAGATAGCCAGCGCAGCGCCAACTCACTGCGCAGCGCGCGCCACTGCTCGGCCTGCGCCGACTCAGGCTGGTGCGCCGCCAACAGACGGGCATCGATCGCGCTGTCGGGGCCCAGGTAAGGGTAGTCAAACTGCACCGACAGGCCATAGCGCAGATCGTCTGGCGTGAGCAGGCCCAGCCTTTGTCCCGCTTGTCCAAAACGCAAGCCCTGCGCGCGCTGGAAATCGACGATGCGATCGACGTCTTCGGGCGCCAGGCGCCCGCCCTGCACCAAGATCTGTCCAAGCATCAGCGCGGCGTCCGGGTCAGCGCCTTCGGACAGCGCCAAGCTGGCAGCGTGCAACAACTGCGATGAGGGATTGCGGTTCATGCTGAGCTGCCGTGGCCGATGGACAAGGGCGAGGGCGAGGGCAGCAGGGTGGGCTGCACGCGCGAGCGCGCAGCGCCCGGTGAGCCGACCCGCGCGAGCACCGGCAGATCGAGCACCTGCACCATGTCGGCGGCCGAGCGCACCCGCCGATGCATCAGCTCCAGCGCCAAAGCGATGCCGATGCCCAGCAAGCCGCCGGCAAAGGCCGCCGCCAGCAAAACCAGCGTGCGACCCGGCCCGCTCGGACGCGCCGGTGCCGCCGCCATGTCCAAGCGCGTGACGTTGGTCTGATTGCTCAGGCTCTGCAGTCGCGTTTGCGAGGCACTCTTGCTGACGTCGTCGTAGGCGCGCTGAGCCGCCTCCATGTCGCGTCGATAGACGTTGAGCTCGTCGCGCTGCTTGTTCATGGCCATCACGCGTGCTTTCTGCGCCGCCAGCACCGCCAGCAGCTCGCGCTCGCGGTCGCGCCCCACGCCCACGCTGGTATCAATGGCAGTGCCCACCCGCGCCGTTTCGCTTTGCAACTGGGCCCGCAAGGCGGCCAACTCTGACTGCAAGCGTTGCATTTGCGGATGGTTGGGGCCCAGATTGACGCCCGCTTCGCGCACACGCGTCTCCAGTCGGGCCAGATCGGCGCGCAGCGCCCCAACCAGCGGGCTTTGCATGACCTCGGCCACCGTCTCGCCGCGCGCGGCACGCTTGCTTTGCGCATCGGTGTTTTGCCCCTGCACGGCCGTCAGCTGCGAGGACAGTTCGGCCAAGCGTGTGCTCTCGTGGTCGATGCGCTCGTCGGTCGACACGAGCCCAGCCCTTTGGGCAAAGGCTGACATCCGGGCCTGGGTCTCCTCCAGCCGCGCGCGCGAGCTGCGCACCTGCTCGTCGAACCATTGCGAATACACCCGCGCCGGCTCGGTGCGCAAGGCCAGCACCGTTTCCAAGTAGGCTTGGGCAAAGGCGTTGGCCAAATCGGCCGCCTGCTGCGGCTGGTCTGACTTGTAGACGATGTGGATGACGTTGCTCTCGCGTGCAGGTCGCACATCGAGCTGGCGGCGCAGCGCCGCAACGATCCATGCGCCCAGATCGCCCTGGCCTGCTGTGGCTTGCTGCCATTTCGCCTGCCAGCCGGGGTCTTGCTCGAGCGCGAGCATGGCCACCACGCGCTGCGCCACGCGCTCGCCGCTGATGATGTCGACCTGCGTGGCCAGGAAGCTCGGCGCGATCACGCCGCTCAAGCCCTGCGCAGCGGCCACCGGATCGGGGGCGCGCGCATCGATCAAAAGGGCCGTCTGCGCGCTGTAGTTGCGCGGCAGCCAGGACAGCGTGCCATAGGCCAGGCCCAGGGTGAGCAAAGCCACCGTCAGAGCGAGCCGATAGCGGGCGCGCAAGATCAATAAAAATTGCTGCAGCGTCATACCAACTCCCTTTAAAACAGGCTTTCGCCCACATGGATCACATCGTCCGGGCGCACCAGATCGTTCATTTGCGGAACGGCCTCCACCAACCGGCCCTGGGCGTCCTTGCGGTGCACCCGCAGCCGGTTCTGGCTGCCGCGGGCGGTTGGGCCACCACCGGCGGCCAAGGCTTGGCGCACGGTCATGCCGCGCTCGAGGCGGTGCGCCCCCGGCTTTTGGGCCTGACCGTCGATGTAGAACTGCGGCGCCTTGCCCACATAGAGCGTGTCGCCTGGAGCCAGCACGATGTCATCGCTCGAAGGCTGAGGCCCAAACAGGCTGGGCACATCGACCTCTTTGCGAAAGGGTCGGCCGTCGCGGCTGCCGGTGACCACCAGCCAGTCATCGCCCGCTTGGGTGATGCCGCCGGCAGCGGCCAGCATGTCGCTCACGCGGGTGCTGAAGGCCTCCAGGGCAAAGCGGCCGGGCCGACTGACCTGGCCGAGCACCGAGACCTGATTGCCCCGGATTTGCCGCAGCACCAAGCTAACTTGCGGATCGCGTACGTAACCGCCGCTGCGCAAGGCCCGCGCCAATGCCGCCTGAGCCCCGATCAGGGTCTGGCCACCGACACCCAGCGAGCCGATCAGCGGATAACTGATAAGACC
>CANHBU010000025.1 GCA_947458345.1 Comamonadaceae bacterium | reverse complement strand
TCGCCGAGCTGGAAGCCTCCGCGCAATTGATCGAGCTCAAGATCGCTGGCGGCCAGCCAAACCTGAGCGGCCGGCTCGGCACGCGCAGTCTCGGCCTGCGCCGGACGACCCGCGCACAGGGACAGGGTCACGTACAGGGTGACGTATAGCGTGACGTATAGGGTGACGTGCAGGGCGGCGCACCACAGGCCCGCCGGCTTGCCAAGCCTGAGCGCTTGATGCAGGCGCGCCCCTGCTGGCAAGGCCGGGCCTTCAATTGCATTCATCAAAAATCCCCCGGGCCGTGCTTGGGCAGGGTCACGGCCGTCATGCTGCCCCGACTCATGCCCGCAGCCAAAGGCGACAACGGTGCAGCGGCCCAATCGGCCGCCAAATTGAATCGGGCCAACTCTGTCCGGTTGTGCACCACCAGCAAGATCCGATTGAGCCAGGCCGCATCGAAGGCGCGCCGCGACAGGGCGCGTGTGCCTTTGGCTGGATCGCCAATGAGCACGCGCTCGGCAGACAGCCCCTTGATGACCACGAAGTGCTGATACCCGTTTTCCGTGATCAGGACAATGGCCGGCAGACCGGCCTGCTGCAGTTTTTCAAGAGGCTGCTCGAAGCCGTCAGCTTGCAGCCCGTAGGCAGCCAAAGCATGTTTGAGGTCGAGCATGGAAAAGCCATCGCGCCTGATCCTGGCCTGATCGCCCTGCGCATACATGCTCTCAAAGACCGCGCCTTCGCTGGTCGGCAGGCCATAGTGGTGGGTCAAGAGGGTGGCCACCGCGGCCGATCCGCAGCTGAAATCGTACTGCTGCAAAAGCGTGCCTGACAGGCGGCTCTGTCGCCAGCTGAGCACGGGCACGGCGAAGTCGCCAACGACCGCAGTCGAGGGCGGCGCAGGCAGTGCCTGGCAGCCCAGCAAAGCCAGCGTGGCAAGCACCATGGCCGCACAGCGACCCACAACGGCAAGGCAAGTCTTGGTCATCAGGCGCTCCACCGCTTGCCCCTACTGCATCTGCAAATTGATGATCACCGCGTTTTGAATCAACACATTGGCCCCTGAGTTCTGTACCACCAGGGGCAGGCCACTCATATTGGTAAAGGCGCCCGCGGCGATGGCGTTGTTGCCGGTCAGGACGTTGGTCGCGCTGTTGTCGCTTGTGCTGCCCGAAACCATCATCTCGCTGCGGCTGATGCTGGCCCCACCTCGTTGGTGCGACAGATCGGAAACTGCCACTGGGCTGCTCCACAGAACAGGCCCGGTTTGCACCGCGGCTGGCATCTGTGCATGAGCGCAGAGAACGGGCATCACGGCCTGCGCTGCAACAAGCGTACAGACTGCCTTGATCAGCTTCATAAAAATTCCTCTGAGAATGAAAAGCGGGCAAAAACCTGCGCAGGCAAAGACCTGCGCAGGAGCTCTCATCGACTCACAGACTTATTGAAGTCGCAGATTCGATTGCACGCTGATGCTTTGCTGCACAAAGGAGGCCATGCCACTGTTTTGGCTGGCCATCATGATGCCTGCGGCCGATTGCCCGACGCTGCTCATCATGTTGGACAGGTTGAAGGTGCCGCCATCGACCCGGACCCGACCACCGGCACCGCCAGCGCCGCCATAAGCCACACCTGCTGCGCCGCCATTGGCGGTGTTGATACCGGCGTCGCCGTTGCCACCATTGCCACCGGCGGCCATACCGCCTGCGCCGCCTGCGCCGCCGTTGCTGGTGCTGTTGCCGGTCATGGCGCTGCCGCTGTTGGCGGTGCCACTGGCGCCGCCCGTACCCGTACCGGCCGTGCGGGTGCTTGCGCCCGCATCAGAGCTTGCAGAGCCGCCGGGGCCTGCTGCGCCGCCGTCGCCTGCGCCATTGACATTGCTACCAGCACCACCGCTGCCGCCACCGGCTCTGGCCAGGCCGGCGCTGTTGGATCCGTCGGCGCGACCACCGGTGGCATCACCAGCGCGGCCGGTCTCGGCCCGATCGCTGTTGGCCGAGAGGGCGCCGTTGGCAGACGCGCCGCCGGTGCCCGCATTGCCGCCTACGCCGCGAGCGCCCTTGCCGCCCGTGGCCATGGCCGCGCTCATTGCATCGCCTGCGCGGCCGACCCTGCCGCCTTGACCCACTCCGCCATGGGTTGAGCCCGAGTTCGAGGCCTGGTTGCCCAAGTTGGTGATGGTATTGCCCGAGACCGTGCCACTGAGCGTGCTGCTGGCAGTGGCCGTGGAGGTGTTGAAGGCGCTGCTGAATGTGCCAGTCGAGCCGTTATTGAGTGCCGCCGATCGTTCCCCTGCAGCACTGGCGGCGCCTGAGTTTTTGTTCTGGCTGCTGTCACTGGCGCTGCGGGTCGTGGTGGTGCTTGAGCTGGTCGTGTTGTTGGCCGTGCTGGTGCTTCGGTTGGAGTTGTCCGTCATGGTGCTGCGGTTGGAGCTGTCGGCTGTACTTGTGCTGCGGTTGGAGTTGTCTGCCGTCGTGGTGCTGCGGTTGGAGCTGTCGGCTGTACTCGTGCTGCGGTTCGAGTTGTCGGTCGTCGTGGTGCTCCGGTTGGAGTTGTCTGCTGTACTTGTGCTGCGGTTGGAGTTATCGGCCGCCGTGGTGCTGCGGTTGGAGTTGTCTGCCGTACTCGTGCTGCGGCTCGAGTTGTCGGTCGTCGTGGTGCTGCTGTTGGAGTTGTCGGCTGTCGTGGTGCTACGGGTCGAGTTGTCCGTCAGGGCGGTGGTCATGCTGCTGGTGCTGCCGCCGTCGGTGGTTTGTGTGCCGACGACCTGCGCCATGGCGGCTGAGCCCAGCCCATAGGCCAAGACAATGGCCGAGGCGATGCGTGTGAACTTCATGAAACTTCTCCCGATATTGAGTGAGTCGATGGGCCAAGGCCCCGCTTGAGTTGCGTTGCCGCAAATCAGACGTCGCTACTGCAACATCGATGCCAGCCATCGACTGATCCGTGCGCAAAGGGCTGTGGCCTTGCAAAGATTCTGTAGGGGCGGTTTTTGTGCTTTCGTTCCTGCTCATCGCTTGAAGCGGCCGCGTCACACAAGTCGGACACCCTAGCTGGCTCACTGAGACGGCGCCAAGCCTGCAAACTCTGGTTTTTCCCTGTGCGCCATCTGCTGATCGGGGGCCGCTCAGATTTGTGACACAGTTCAATGCGCTTGGATGGACCCAAGTCAAGCCACTCCTGACGGGCCTGCACGAGCAGGCCACTGGCTCAGAGCAGTAAGGCTCGTGTCTGACAGGCTGTGGCGAAGCCCGCTTGTGCGGCCGATCGCAGGTGTGGTTTCAAAATCGGCTCCTGCAATAGAGCAGTTTTTTCGATGCGAGGTCCACCGGTGCGTGACAAAAATCAAAACAAGAACCACAGCCTTTTACCGATTCGACCGATCTTGCGCTTTTGTGCGATCGCGCTGCTCGCGCCGGGCTTGTGTCTTGCGCAGAGCCCGCAAGCGCCCCAGGCCAACGAGACTGCGCAGCGCGCCGTGCGCGTCGGCGCCGCACCCGATGAGCAAGCCGAGCCCAGGCTTGCAGCAGCCTCCAGTTTGTTCGAGCAGCCCGGCATCCTGACCAGCAAAGGAACGCTCGTTCTCGAGCCTTCCATCGCTTACAGCTACTCGTCAAGCAACCGCGTGGCCTTGGTGGGCTACACGGTGATTCCAGCTCTGCTCATTGGGCTGGTCGATGTGCGGGAGGTCAAACGCCACACGCTGACAGGCGCCCTGAGCATGCGCTATGGCGCGAGCAGGCGGCTAGAGATCGAAGCCAAGCTGCCCTATGTTTTCCGCCATGATGACACCATCAGTCGGGAGATCTTTACCGGTTCAGCCACAGACAGCGTCTTTAGGACCTCCGGCAAGTCGCTCGGCGACGCGGAGATCGGTGCGCGCTACCAAATTAACCAACCTGCAGACGGCCTGCCTTATTTTGTCGGCTCCTTGCGCTTCAAAGCGCGCAATGGCAAGGATCCCTTTGAGGTGGTTACCGACTGCGCCACCCGCTGCGTCGGAAACACCACGGGGACCGGGCTGACCTTGGACCTGCCCACCGGATCGGGCTTTTATTCTTTGCAGCCAGGGCTGACTTGGTTGCTCCCATCGGATCCGGCTGTTTTTTTCGGGGGGGTGAGCTATACCCACAGCTTCAAACGCAACAACGTCACCCGCCTGGTTCTCAATGGCGAGCAAGAGTCCATCGGCAGCATTGAGCCGGGCGGCGTCATCGGCCTGAACTTTGGCATGGGCCTGTCGCTCAACGAAAAAACGGCCTTCAGTCTGGGCTTTGACCTCAATTCGGTCGGCAGAACTCGTCAAAACGGCAGCCCCGTCGCCAGTTCCGTGCGCACCCAACTGGCCAGTTTGCTGCTGGGCTACTCCTACCGCTTGGGCCCCAAGAACTCGGTGAACGTGGCCCTGGCGACCGGTTTGACACGCGATACACCCGATTTGTCGCTGAGCTTGCGCCTGCCGTTCTCGCTCTGAGCCGGCACATCGCATGGCTGCCACCCAGACGCTTTACTGTTGCCCCTGCCTGCCCGCAGCGCATATTGCACAGCAGTTGCGATTGCAGGGTTGGCACCTGATCGCCACCTCTGAAGACGCGGCTGGCGCAGCAAGCCCATCGGCAGGTCTGCAGGGGCAGGTGGGTTTGGTCTGGCTTGAAGAGCCCTTGGCGCCGCTGCTGCAGCGAACCCTGCAATGTCTGCGGGGCCTGCGCACCCCAGGCCCGATTCAATGGGTGGGTGTGCTGCCGCCCGAGGCGCTCGAGCTTGGTGCCTGGCGGGAGCTGGTGATCAACCATCTGCGCGATCACCAGACCCATCCGCTGCCCTTTCAGGGGCTGGAGCAACTGTTGGCCAGTGCCCAGCGCCGGGCCAGCTTGTTGCTAGGCGGCGGTGCGCTTACGCTGGCCGACGATGAGCTGGGCATGATCGGTCAGAGCGCGGCCATGGCGGCCTTGCGCCAGCAGATCAGGAAGGTCGCGCAGGTCGATGCGCCGGTTCTGATCAGCGGCGAAAGTGGCAGCGGCAAAGAGTTGGCCGCGCAAGCCATACACCAGCAGTCGCGACGCGCCACCGGAGCCTTTGTGGCCGTCAACTGCGGTGCCATCGCCCCCGCGTTGATTCAGTCGGAGCTCTTCGGCCATGAGCGGGGATCGTTCACTGGGGCCACCAACGGCCGCGCCGGCTTGATCGAGACGGCCGCCGGCGGCACCTTGTTCCTCGACGAGATCGGCGATCTGGCGCTGGATTTGCAAGCGAATTTGCTGCGCTTCTTGCAGGAGCACACCATCCAGAAAGTCGGCTCCAACCGCACGCTGCAGGTCGACGCCCGCGTGATCGCCGCATCGCATATTGACCTGGCCAGCGCAGTGGCCAGCGGGCGCTTTCGCGAAGATCTTTTTTATCGGCTCAGCGTGCTGCCCTTGCACCTGCCCCCCTTGCGCGAGCGCTTGTCGGACATCCCCGCGCTGGCGCGGCATTTTCTGCGCACCAGTCTTGCCGGTTTGAGTGATACCCAGGTGGAGGGCTTTAGCCAAGACGCGCTTTCTGCTTTGTTGACCCACCCCTGGCCTGGCAATGTGCGCGAACTCCAAAACCGGATGCGACGTGCGGTGGTCATGGCCGATCAGCGCCTGATCTCGGCCGCCGACCTCGGGCTGCCGGGTCCCCAGGATGACGCGGCGCTGGCTCTTGAGGCCGTCCGTGCCCTGGCCGAACGCGAGGCCATCGAAAAGGCTCTGGGTCGGGTCGATCAAAACATGACGCACGCCGCCCGGCTGCTTGGCGTCTCACGAATGACGCTTTACCGCCTGCGGCAAAAGCACGGGCTGGCCGACTATCCGATTGCAGCATGACTGCAGGGACCGGCCATGCTTGCCCCCATTTCCTGGCCGTCTATCGCCTGCCTACTTCAGGATCTGAAAGAGGTTGTTGAAGCTGTCGGTCCAGATGCGCAGGCCGGGCAGCTCTTCGATCGCCTCTTGGCCGCGTGAGACCTCGGGGCGCTTGAGCAAATCGGCGTCGCGGCTGAGCAGCATCCAGTCGGTGGTGGCCAGGTCGCTGCCCTTGGCATCGTCATCGATCAAGATGGCGTGCAGGCCCTGATCGTCGGCCAGTTGCTTGACCACCGGAGCGAGCCGCAAAAAGCGGTTGGTGATGTGGATGGCCAGCACGCCGCCGGGCTTGAGGTGGCGCAGGTAAACCGCCATAGCCTCGCGCGTGATCAGGTGGACCGGGATCGCATCGCTGGAGAAGGCGTCGATGGCCAGCACATCGTACTGCTGCGGCGCCTCGCGCTCCATGGCCAGGCGGGCATCGCCCAGCACTGTTTCGATCTTGGCCTGGCTGTCGCTGAGAAAGAAAAACTCCTTGCGCGCCGCATCGATCACCTGCGGGTTGATTTCGTAGAAGCGATAGGTGTCCCCAGGCCGGCCGTAGGCGGCCAGCGTTCCGACCCCGAGGCCCACCACGCCCACACGGATCGGACCCGAGGGCTGCAGCCCCACGATGGCCTGGCCCACGCCAGAGGTGGCGCCGTAGTAGGACGTGGGCTCCTTGCGGCGCGGCCCCAGGTGTTGCTCGCCGTGCATGATCATGCCGTGCAGCATGCGCCGCATCGTCTCTGGATCACTCTCTGGGCCGGTGTCTTTGACGCGCAGGGTGCCGTAAAAGTTGCGCTCCATCACGCGCGTGTTCGCCGACAGGGAGTCAAAGTGCAGCGTCACGTAGTAGCCGGTGGTGCCCAGCGCTGCCAGCGCGGCCAGTGGCACCAGCTTGTGGGCCGACCGGGTGAGGTAGACCGCCAGGGCCAGCGTGATCAGCAGGCCAAGGCCAAATTCATAGTAAGCGTTGAAGACTTTGGGCGCAAGAAAGCCAACGGCCAGTCCGCCCAGTGCGCCACCGAGCGAGACCATGAGATAAAAGCCGGTCAGGTAGCGCGGCGAAGGCTTCATTGCCGCGAGCTCGCCGTGGAAGAACATGCACATCATGAACAGGCCGAGCGAGAACAGGGGCAGGGCTTCCTTGACGTCGACAATGCCGCGCTCATGGTAGACCGACCAGGCCATGGCCGCGACGGCCACCAGCATCGGTCCGAGCAACCAGGTGCGCCGGTACCAGCCTTGCCCCTGACGGCCTTCAAAGCACAGGATGAAGGTCAGCAGGTAGAGCGTCAGCGGCAAGATCCACAAAAAAGGCACCGAGGCAATATCGTGTGCAATGTGGTTGCTGACGGCCAGCAGCATGAAAGAGCCCATGCCAGCCAGCAGCAGCCACATGGCATAGTCGCCAGCACCCGGAGCAGGCCCCGCGCCTGATGCCTGAGCTGCAGGGGCTGCGACGGGCACAGCCTTGGCGCTATAAAGCGCGCAGGCCCCGCACAGCAGCACAAAAAGCAGGTAGCCCGCGCTCCAGGTCCACGATTGCTCGCGGGTGCTGATCCAGGGCTCCACGGCAAACGGGTAGGCGATCAGGGCCAGCAGCGAGCCGAAATTGGACAAGGCAAAGAGACGGTACACCGGGGCGCCGGGAAAGCTTCGTGCAAACCAGGCCTGCACCAGCGGGCCGGTCGTCGACAGCAGAAAGTAAGGCAGCCCGATGGTCAGCGTCAGCAGGCCCAGGATGCGCCAGGTGGGGTCCTCGTCACCGGCAGGCTTCCAGGTCGAATCCGCGATGATGGGCAGCGTGATCAAGCTGATGGCCAGCAAAGCGATGTGCAGCAGGGCCTGCCGCCGGGCATGCAGCTGGCGCGTGGTCCAGTCGGCATAGGCATAGCCAAACAGCAGCAGAAACTGGAAGAACACCAGGCAGGTGGTCCACACCGCAGCCGATCCACCAAACCACGGCAGGATTTGTTTGGCCACAATGGGTTGCACCAGGAACAGCAGCACGGCGCTGATGAAGATGGTCAGGGCGTAGAGGGCCATGGAATGGGGCACCGCGCGCCTGCTGTCACCGCAGGGGCGAGTCAGGTGCGCACTGTGAAAAAAATTTTGACGCGCGATTGTAGGGGCCGCCTTCGAAGTGCGTCGGACCTGCCAGCACCTGCTGGCTTTGGGCAGCGCCTTCCTTCAAGCCTGCCGCAGCAGCGCCCATGCTTCGCATCAGTCCTGATCCCGGACTGTGCAAGCTGGCAACGTGGCGAACACTGCGCCTGGGCTCGACAGCGCCCTGCGGTGTTGTCGAGAACTACACGCTGCGCCGGGCCATGGCCAAATAGGCGCCCAGGCCGATCAGCGTCAGGCCCGAGCCCCGCCTGAGCCAGCGCGCCCGCGAACCGTTTACGCCGTTTGCGCCGTTTACGCCGTTTGCGCCATCTGAAGCCAGCAAGCGTTCGGCGGCAAAGACGGCCACCACGTCAGCCAGCGTGTTGAGCGCGACGCACAAGGCGCCCATGATCAGCAGTTGCAGTGTCACCGGCGCATCGAGGGACACAAACTGCGGCAGGAAGGCCACGAAAAACAGGGCCGTCTTGACGTTCAGTGCCTCGACCACAACCCCCTCGATCAGCGCGCGTCGCGAACCCCGAGCGGGCAGGGCCCCCACTGCCGGCTGCTTGGCCTGGCGCAGCAGCAGCCCAAGCCCCAGGTAAATCAAATAGGCCGCTCCCAGGTATTTGACCCAGGTAAACACGATCGCTGACTGCGCCAGCAGCAGCGACAGCCCCAGGGCCGAGGCCAGCACATGCACCAGGCCGCCCAGCGCGGTGCCCAGGCACGAGGCCAGGCCCTCGGCGCGTCCGCCGGCAGCAGTGCGAGCCACCACGTAGGCCATACCAGGCCCGGGCGTGATGGCCAGAACCAAGGCGGCGATCAAAAAAGGCAAAAGCGTCATCGCTTGAATTATCGTGTGCAGGTTCGAACGCTGGAGCAGGCACTATGCTCAAAAGGCGGGGCGAGCGACCCAGTGCTGAGCCCAAGCGTGCGGCCCGAGAGCGCACAATCGGACTCTCTAAATCGGTGTCTGACCCCGATTTATTTCAGCGAAATCCTGCCTTGACCGTTTTGATGATCTCCAGATCCGCATCCCTTGTTCGGCCCGCTGCGCGCGCTCTTGCCGGTGCGGGCCGGCCTTGCCGCCGGGGCGGGCTGTGACCGCGCCTTCGGTACTGGTTGCAGGCGGCGGCATCGGCGGTCTGTCCGCTGCGCTGGCGCTCGGTCGCGCGGGTTGGCCGGTGCAACTTTTCGAGAAGGCCCAGGCTTTTTCTGAAGTGGGCGCGGGGCTGCAATTGGGTCCACCGGCCGTGCGCATCTTGCAGGCCTGGGGCCTGGGCCGCGAACTGCTGCAAGCGGCCTGCTTGCCGCAGGCACTGGTCTGCCTGTGCGCCTTGTCGGGCCAGGAACTCGCGCGTTTGCCTTTGGGCCAGAGGGCGGTGTCGGTTTACGGCGCGCCCTATCTCACCTTGCATCGCGCTGATTTGCACAGCCTGCTGCTTGGCGCCGTTCAAGCGGGCGGATGCACCGAGCTGCGGCTCGGCTGCGAGGCCCGGCTGGAAGGGCACAGCGACCACGACGTGACGCTGTCCTGGCCCGGCGGCAGTGCCAGCGGCCAGGCCTTGATTGGTGCTGATGGGCTTTGGGGCGCTACGCCCTGGCTCACCGATGGCCCGCCCCGCGCCACGGGGCATTTGGCTTATCGCAGCTTGATCCCCATCGATGCCGTGGCTTTAGCGCAGCGCCGCATGCAGGTTTCGGTGTGGCTGGGCCCTCGCCTGCATGTGGTGGCCTACCCGGTGCGCGGCGGCGAGTGTCTCAATTTGGTGGTCATCGTCCAAGGCCAGCCGCCGGCCGATCCGCAGAGCTGGGACCATGCGGCCCTGGGGGCCGACTTGCAGCAGGCGATGCAGGGCGCCTGCACGGCCTTGCAAGACCTGGTGCGCGCGGCCGGACGCTGGCGCCTTTGGACGCTGTTTGACCGCCCGCCGATGCGCAGCGCCCAAGACATGGCTCGGGGCCGCATGGCCTTGCTCGGCGATGCGGCCCACCCGATGCTGCCTTTTTTGGCGCAGGGCGCGGCGATGGCGATTGAAGACGCGGCCGAACTCGGGCGCTGTCTGGTCGGGCTTGCGCAGCGTCCAGATCAGCCAAAGGCCTTGCCGGCGGCCTTGCTCAGCTACGCCCAAGCCCGCTGGCCACGCGCTGCCCGGGTGCAGCAGCGGTCGCGGCGCAATGGGCAGATCTTTCATCTGAGCGGCCCGCTGCGGCTGGCCCGCAATGCCGCCTTGCGGCTTGCAGGCCCGCGCCTGATGGACCTGCCCTGGCTCTACGGGCACCGCGTGGCGCTTTAGGGCTGTGCTTTTGTGCCGCGCGTATCAGAGGCGGCCGAGCAGCAGGAACTCCATCAGGGCCTTTTGCACATGCAGCCGGTTCTCGGCTTCATCCCAGACCACCGATTGCGGCCCGTCGATGACATCGGCGGCCACTTCCTCGCCGCGGTGGGCGGGCAGGCAGTGCATGAACAAGGCATTGGGCTGGGCCCTGGCCATCATCTCGGTGCTGACGCACCAGTTGGCAAAGGCTTTCTTGCGCGCTTCGTTCTCGGCCTCGAAACCCATGCTGGTCCACACATCGGTGGTGACCAGGTCCGCGCCCTCGCAGGCTTGCATGGGATCGGCAAAGACCTTGTAGCTGTGGCCCGACCGGATGCCAGCAACGCTTTGATCGACCTCATAGCCGCTGGGCGTGCTCAGGTGCACGGTAAAGCCCAGCAACTCGGCCGCTTGCAGCCAGGTGTTGGCCATGTTGTTGCCATCACCCACCCAGGCCACGGTTTTGCCGGCAATGGGGCCGCGGTGCTCGATGAAGGTAAAGAGGTCGGCCAGGATCTGGCAGGGGTGAAATTCGTTGGTCAGGCCGTTGATTACCGGCACACGCGAGTGCTGGGCAAAACGGTCGATCTTGGTCTGCTCGTAGGTGCGGATCATCACCAGGTCGACCATCCGGCTGATGACCTTGGCGCTGTCTTCAATCGGCTCGGCCCGCCCGAGCTGGCTGTCGCCGGTGGTCAGGTGCACCACCGAGCCGCCGAGCTGGTACATGCCCGCCTCGAAACTCACCCGCGTGCGGGTGGAGGCCTTCTCGAAGATCATCGCCAGGGTGCGGTCGGCCAGCGGCTGATGCTTTTCATAGGCCTTGAATTTGCGCTTGATGACCGCGGTGCGCTCGAACAGGTAGGCATATTCAGCGGCACTGAGGTCGCTGAACTGCAAATAGTGGCGCAGCGCCGGCAGGGCAGGGCTCATTGCAGACCTTTTTCTGCCAGCAAGCTGCGGATCAGCGGCACCAAAACAGCGACCACCTCGTCGGCTTCGGCGATGCTCATGATCAGCGGCGGCACCAGCCGGATCACGCTGTCGGCGGTCACGCTGATGAGCAGACCCGCGTCGGCGGCGCGGCCCATCAGCTCGCTGCAGGGCACCTTCAGATCGATGCCGATCATCAGACCCTGGCCGCGGATTTCTTTGAGGCCCGGGTGGGCGCCGAGCTCACGCTCGAAGGCGGCGCGCAGGTGCGCACCGACCTGTGCGGCGTGGGCCACCAGGCCGTCTTGCTCCATGATGCGAATGGTCTCGACGCCGGCGCGCATCGCCAGCGGGTTGCCACCAAAGGTGGTGCCGTGATTGCCCACCGCGAAGATGTTGGCCGCCTTGGAACCCGC
>CANHBU010000024.1 GCA_947458345.1 Comamonadaceae bacterium | reverse complement strand
GCAAAACCACGGTGTTTTCGCTGCTGCTGCGCTTTTACGAGCCGCAGTCGGGCCGCATCGTGCTCGACGGCACGCCGATCGGGCAGCTGGGCCTGCAAGGCCTGCGCGATCGCATCGCCATCGTGCCGCAAGACCCTGTCATCTTCTCCAACAGCGCCCTGGAAAACATACGCTACGGCAAACCGCATGCCAGCGACGCTGAAGTGCGTGCTGCCGCGCAGGCGGCCTTTGCCGACGAGTTCATCGAACGCCTGCCTGAAGGCTATGACACGTTTTTGGGCGAGCGCGGCGTGCGCCTGTCGGGCGGCCAGCGCCAGCGCATCGCGATTGCGCGGGCGCTGCTGAAGAACCCGCCGCTGATGCTGCTCGACGAGGCCACCTCCGCGCTCGACGCTCAGAGCGAACGCATGGTGCAAGCGGCGCTCGAATCGGCCATGCAGGGCCGCACCACGCTGGTCATTGCCCACCGGCTGGCGACGGTGCAGCGGGCCAACCGCATCATCGTGCTCGACCATGGCAGGCTGATTGAGCAAGGCAGCCATACGGATCTGGTGGCCCAAGGCGGCATGTACGCACGTCTGGCCGCGCTGCAATTCAACGCCTGAGATTGCAAAAAAAAGTAGTGCGCGCCATGCGGGTCGCGCATGGATCGAGGCCGAAACCGCCTTGGACATTGACGTGGGCTTTTCTTAAGCTGGTGGGTCTCATTTAACCCACAAGGAAACCCATGAGTCTCAAGCCAGAGGCAGCCGCCACAAGCGCGCATGCCACCCACGCCCTGCCCTCTTATGTCCACGCTGACGAGCTTGGACCCTGGGGCAATTACCTGCAACAGGTCGATCGCGTCTTGCCCCACCTGGGCAGCTTGTCGCGCTGGGCCGAAACGCTCAAGCGGCCCAAGCGCATCATGGTGGTCGATGTGCCGATCGAGCTGGACAACGGCACCATGGCCCACTTCGAGGGCTACCGGGTGCAGCACAACCTCTCGCGCGGGCCCGGCAAGGGCGGCGTGCGCTTTCACCAAAACGTCAACCTGCCCGAAGTCATGGCACTGGCGGCCTGGATGTCGATCAAGAACGCGGCGGTCAATGTGCCCTATGGCGGGGCCAAGGGCGGCATCCGGGTCGACCCCCGCACCCTGTCACGCGGCGAGCTCGAACGCATGACACGGCGCTACACCAGCGAGATCGGCATCATCATCGGACCGAACCAAGACATCCCCGCGCCCGATGTCAACACCAACGAGCAGACCATGGCCTGGATGATGGACACCTACTCGATGAATGTGGGCGCGACCACCACCGGCGTGGTCACCGGCAAGCCGGTCGACCTGGGCGGCTCGCTGGGCCGGCGCGAGGCCACCGGGCGCGGCGTGTTTACGGTTGGCGAGCTGGCCTGTCGGCATCTGGCCTTGCCGCTGGTGCATGCGCGTGTGTCAGTGCAGGGCATGGGCAATGTGGGGGGCGTCGCGGCGCGCTTGTTCGCCGAAGCCGGCGCGCGCGTGCAGGCGGTGCAAGATCACACCGGAACCGTCTACCGTGATGGCGGCCTCGATGTCAACGCGCTGCTTGCGCATGTGGGCGAGCACGGTGGCGTGGCAGGTTTTGCAGGGGCTGAGCGCCTGAACGACGAGGCCTTTTGGGACGTCCCATCCGAGATACTGATTCCTGCCGCACTGGAGCAGCAAATCACGCCCGAGCGGGCAGCGCGCCTGCAAACCCGCGTCGTTCTCGAAGGTGCCAACGGACCGACCACGCCACAAGCCGACGATGTGCTGGCCGATCGCAATATTCTGGTGGTGCCCGATGTGATCGCCAACGCCGGCGGGGTGACGGTGAGCTACTTCGAATGGGTGCAGGACTTCTCGAGCTTCTTTTGGGACGAAGAGGACATCAACCGCCGCCTGGTGCGCATCATGAGCCAAGCGCTGGAAGCCGTCTGGGCCATGTCGCTTGAGCGCCAGGTCAGCCTGCGCACCGCCGCCTTCATCGTGGCCTGCCGGCGCATCTTGCACACCCGCCAGCTGCGCGGACTCTACCCCTGAAGCCGGGGCACAATTGGGGCTTAGACCTTCCCGCTGCGCGCGTGTGCCAGCGGGCCCTACGACCCCTGATGGAGACCCCATGCTTTTCCCCACCACCATCGTCGGCAGCTACCCTCAACCCGACTGGCTGATTGACCGTGTCAAACTCGCCGGGCGCTTTCCGCCTCGGGTGCGGGCCAAAGAACTGTGGCGGGTGGCAGAGCCCCATCTGCAGCAGGCGATGGACGATGCCACCGTGCTGGCCATCAAGGCGCAGGAAGACGCGGGCCTGGACATCATCACCGACGGCGAGATCCGGCGCGAGAGTTACTCCAACCGCATCGCTACCGCGCTCGAAGGCGTGGACATCGATAACCCCGGCACCGCACTGGACCGTTCAGGCCATCCCAACCCGGTGCCGCGCATCGTCGGCAAGATCAGGCGAGCGCGGGCGATCGAGGTCGAAGATCTGCTTTTTCTCAAGAAGCACACGACGCGCCAGGTCAAGATCACCGTGCCCGGGCCTTTCACGATGCTGCAGCAAGCCCAAAACGACTTTTATGCCTCCGAGGAAGAGGCTGCGATGGACTACGCCGTGGCCATGAACGAGGAAATCAAAGACCTGTTTGCTCACGGTGCCGACGTGGTCCAGGTCGACGAGCCCTACCTGCAAGCGCGGCCCGAGAAGGCCCGAGAGTACGGCATACGCGCGCTCAACCGCGCCCTCGAAGGCATCACGGGCAAGACGGCGGTGCACATCTGCTTTGGCTACGCCGCCATCATCCACGCCCGACCCAACGGCTACAACTTCCTGCCGGAACTGGCCGCCTGCAACTGCCAGCAGATTTCGATTGAAACCGCGCAGTCAAACCTTGATTGCGCGGTGCTGCAAAGCCTGCCGGGCAAACAGATCATGGTGGGCTGCCTGAATCTGGAAGACCCCGCGATCGAGTCGCCGGTGGTGATGGCTGCACGTGTCAAACGTGCGCTGCAATACATCCAACCCGAGCAGGTGATCCTGGCACCGGACTGCGGCATGAAATACCTGCCGCGCGAGGTGGCTGACGGCAAGCTGCGCGCCATGACCGAGGCGGCAAAAATTTTGCGCGCCGAATACGCCCGCTGAGCAGGCTGCCTCGCAAGGAAAGACCGACTGCGTCACCGCGAGGCGCCCAGCGATTGGGCGACGGCCACGGGCCTTGGGGGCCTCATCGATCGGGCCCGCCCCGCCAAGCTTATTGCAGAGGCTCTTTGAGGGCGTCGGGCAGCAGCAAAGGCATCACCGCGATGCCTTCGTCTAGCAAAGCCGCGGCCTCGTCGGCTGTGGTGCGGCCGCGGATGCCGCGCTCGGGCCGTTCGCCATGGTGCATCTGCCGAGCCACATCGGCAAATTGGTCGCCCACATCTTCGGTACGGGCCACCACTTCGCGCATGGCCTTGAGCCAGAGGGCCTGCAGCTTGGGATCGGCCATGGCGGCCGTCATTTCTTGGGGCAAGGCGGCTTTGGCCGGCAACTGCGGGGTTTGGGGCTGGGGCAATGCACCCAAATTGAGCCGCGGTGCGCTGAGCTGCTTTTGAACCGACGCATCGCCACAGATCGGGCAGCTGACCAGTCCGCGTCCGAGCTGCGACTGAAAATCATCTTCGGAGGCGAACCAGCCCTCGAACACATGCTGCTGCGTGCACTTGAGGTCCAAGACTTTCATGGGCTGATTATCCCGCGTTCGGGGCACGGTCTGAGCGCCAGGGTTTTCAGGCGCGAAGTCGGCCCTGAATCACCCATCAGTGGCCTGGGCTGGTCCTGGCCACGTGGCGGCTACGCCCCGCCCCAGAACTGCGCCACAGTCAGGCCGAATGCCAGTCAAGCGACCAGAGCCCCGCGCGCAGATTTTGCGCCCACAGCAGGCAAAACAGGGTCTTGGCGTCAGTGAGCTCGCCGTCACGCGCCCACTCGAGCAGCTGCTCCAGCGAGGCCGCAAAGACGTCAAGAAACTCGCCCTCGTCGAGCTGACGCGGCCCGGGCTGCAAGTCATCGGCAAAAAACAGGTGGATGACCTCGGTCGAATAGGCAATGGCCAGATGCACCGGTCCGGCATAAGCCCAACGCTGCGCACGGTAACCGGTTTCTTCCTGCAGTTCGCGCTGGGCGCAGGCCAGAGGCGCCTCGCCGGCGTCGAGCTTGCCGGCCGGGAACTCAGTAAAAACGCGTCCAAGCGGATGGCGCCACTGGCGCACCAGCACATAGCGGCCATCGGGCAATTGGGCCACCACCACGACGGCTCCCGGATGGCGCACGTACTCGCGGCTGGCCAGGCTGCCGTCTGGCAGCCTCACCTGATCGCGCTGTGCCCGCAAGAAACTGCCGCGCAGCAACTCCTGGCTGGACACCGTCTCTTCGCGCAAGTGCGCATCGGCGGTAGGCAGCGGCTGGCTCACATCAAAGCGCCTGCCTGCGCTTGTAGAGGTAACGGTAAACGAAGCCGGGGAAGGCCAGCGTCAAAAACAGACAGCCCGTAACGGCGTAAAACTCCCAGCCTTGGGGGGCGACTCGGCCGATGCTGCGCTCGAGCGCCAGGGCAAATGCGCCTACGAGGAAATACAAGATCACCAACTCCAGCAGGCGCCAAGCCAGAGATTTCGGTACCGCCATCGCCCGCAAAAAGAAAAGCCGGTTGCTCAAGAAGGGCAGATTGGCTGCCACAAGGGCCAGGATGATCACCACCCAGGCCAGATTCGATGCGGTCATGGATGAAAAAAAGAGATTCGAGTAAAGGTCAGGAACCCAAGGATTTGAGCACGCTGCCCATCGATTGCGCGCACAGGCTCATCAATCCCCCTGGCAGAAAACCGACTAAGACAATCAAACCCGCATTGAGCGTAAGCACCACCCGCACATCCCGGCCGGCCTCGATCGGCACCGCGACATGGGCAGGAACCGGGTCGAAGTACATCACCTTGACCACTCTGAGGTAATAGAAAGCACCCACCAGAGAAATCAGCACCGCAAAGATCGCCAAAACCATGTATTCAGTACCTTGCGCCGAGATCAAGGCATCGAGCACCGACAGCTTGGCGTAAAAACCCACCAACGGGGGCACGCCTGCCAGTGAAAACATGCCCACCGCCATAACACCGGCATACAAGGGGCTGCGCTGATTCAAGCCGGCCAGATCCGCGATTTCTTCGGACTCGAAGCCCTGGCGGGCCAGCAGCATGATCACGCCAAAGACGGCCAGGGTGGTCAGCACATAGGTGACCACATAAAACATGGCAGCGCCATAGGCCGACTGCGCATTGACCATATCGCCGCCGACCACGCCTGCGAGCATGGCCAACAGAAGAAATCCCATTTGGGCTATCGTCGAGAAGGCCAGCATGCGCTTGAGATTGGTTTGGGCCACCGCAGCCAGATTGCCAATCAGCAAGGAGCCGACCGCCAGCACGCCGAGCATCTGCTGCCAATCAATGGCCAAGGGCAACAGACCCTGCACCAAAATCCGGATCACGATCGCAAAGGCCGCCAACTGAGGCGCAGCACCAATGGCCAGGGTAACCGCCGTGGGCGCGCCATGATAGACATCGGGCAACCACATGTGAAAAGGCACGGCACCGATCTTGAAGGCCAGGCCGGCCACCACGAAGACCAGGCCGAACACCAGCACCTGGTGCTTGACCTCGCGGCTGACGATGGCCTTGAACACTTCGGACACATCCAGGCTGCCGGTGGCGCCATAAATCATGGACAGGCCGTAAAGCAAGAAACCCGAGGCCAGCGCGCCGAGCACGAAGTACTTCATGGCCGCCTCGGTGGCTCTGGCCTGATCACGGCGCAGGGCCACCATGGCGTAGCTCGACAGGGTCATCAACTCCAGACCCATGTAGAGCACCAGGAAATTGTGGCCCGAGATCATCAAGAACGCACCGAGCAGCGAGGCCAGGCCCAAGGTGAAGACCTCGCCACCGCGCAGCATGTCTCGGTCGGCCGCGTAAGGCCGGCCGTAGACGATGGTGGCCATCAGGGCCAGGGATGCAAAGCACTTGAGCCAGTTGCCCATGGGCTCGCTGACCACCATCTTGCCAAAGCCGTAGACGGTCTCGCCCGCCAGGGCGTGTGAGGCGGTGACGATGGCCACCCAGGCCAGCGTGAGCAAAGTGAGCCCATAGGTCAGGCCCCGGCCTGGGCTGCGCACGCCCAGGTCGACCAGGGCAATCACGCAGGCCATGACGAGCAGGATGATTTCCGGGTAGACCACGAACCAGCTGAGTGTGTCAATCATGGGAAGACTCTGAATTGTTGTCGCGTCGGCCGGCTCAGTTCAGCTTGGACAGGGCCACATGCTTGAGCAAGTCGGCCACTGAAGCGTCCATGACATCGGTAAAAGGCTTGGGGTAGATCCCCATGTACAGCACGGCCAGCGCAAGCAAGCCGAGCACCAGAAATTCACGGTGGTTGATGTCGCTCAGGTTTTTCACGTCATCATTGGCCACAGGGCCCAGGTAGACGCGCTTGAACATCCACAAGGTGTAGGCCGCGCCAAAAATCAAGGCACTGGCGGCCGCCATACCGATCCAGAAGTTGTACTTGACCGCCCCCAGAATCACCATCCATTCGCCAACGAAGCCGGCTGTTCCCGGCAGGCCGCAGTTGGCCATGGCAAACAGCAGCGAAAAAGCGGCAAACTTGGGCATGGTGTTGATCACGCCGCCGTAGCTGGCGATTTCGCGCGAGTGCACGCGGTCGTAGAGCACTCCAATGCACAGGAACATGGCGCCCGAGACAAAGCCATGGGCAATCATCTGCACCAGGCCACCGGCCACGCCCAAATCGTTGAAGATGAAAAAGCCCAGGGTGACAAAGCCCATGTGCGCCACCGACGAGTAAGCCACCAGCTTTTTCATGTCCTGCTGAACCATGGCCACCAAGCCGACGTAGATCACCGCAACCAGCGACAAAGCGATCATCAGCCAGGCCCACTCGCGCGAAGCATCGGGGGCGATCGGCATGGAAAAGCGCAGGAAACCATAGGCGCCCAGCTTAAGCATGATCGCCGCCAGCACGGCCGAGCCGCCCGTGGGCGCCTCCACGTGTACATCGGGCAGCCAGGTGTGCACCGGCCACATCGGCACCTTGACCGCAAACGCTGCAAAAAAGGCGAAGAACAGCAAGGTCTGCGTCGTCATGTCCAGCGGCAGTTTGTGCCACTGTGCGAGGTCAAAGCTGCCACCGGACTTGTTGTACAGGTAGACCAGTGCCACCAACATGAGCAAAGAGCCCAGCAAGGTGTAGAGAAAGAACTTGAAGGCCGCGTAGATCTTGTTGGGCCCGCCCCAGATGCCGATGATCAGGTACATCGGGATCAGCGTGGCCTCGAAGAAGACAAAAAACAGCATCGCATCGAGCGCGGTGAACACCCCGATCATCAGCCCTGAGAGGATGAGAAAGGCGCCCATGTACTGGTTGACCCGGTACTCGATCACCTCCCAGCCCGCGATCACCACGATGACCGTGATGAAGGCCGTCAGCAGCACGAACCAGAGGGAAATGCCGTCCACCCCGAGGTGGTAGTGCACATTGAAGTGCGCAATCCAGTCCGCTTTTTCGACGAACTGCATGGCACTCGTGTCGTACTGGAACTGCAGATACAAGGGCAGGGTCAGCAAAAGGCTGATGAGCGCGCCCATCAAGGCCAGTGCGCGCACCGCCTTGACGTGCTCATCGCGACCCAGGGCCAGCAAGACCACTCCAAAAACGATAGGCGTCCAGATCGCCAGGCTCAGCAAAGCCATGTGTACCCTCTTTTATTTGTTGAGCCAGACGAACCAGGTCATCAGCAAGAAGATGCCGATGATCATGGCCAGCGCATAGTGGTAGATAAAGCCCGACTGCAACTGGCGCACCGCCGCCGAGACCCAGGCCACGAGGCGCCAGGAGCCATTGACCACAGCACCGTCGATCACCGCCTGATCGCCGCCCTTCCACAAGCCCAGCCCCAAGCCGCGGGCCGCGCGGGCCAGCACGTGCTCATTGAACCAGTCCATGTAGTACTTGTTCTCCAGAAGGACAACCAAGGGCCGCAAAGACCGGCCGATCGCAGCCGGCACCGATGGATTGATCAGGTAGAAGTACCAGGCGGTCACCACGCCCGCCAAGGCCAGCCAGAACGGCGGCGTCGACAAGGCGTGGCTGGCCATGGCCATCGGACCGTGGAAGATCTTGGCAAACTCAGCCATCGCCGGATGGGCCTGGGCATTGACGGTGATCGCGCCCTTGAAGAAGTCGCCAAAGAGCATGGGCTCTATGGTGTAGTAGCCAATCAGCACCGAGGGAATAGCCAGCAGCATCAAGGGCACCGTGACCACCCAGGGCGACTCGTGCGGCTTGTCACCGTGATGGCCGTGATCGCCGTGATCGCCGTGCACCTCGGGATTTTGGTCAAAGCGCTCCTTGCCGTGAAACACCAGGAAATACATCCGGAACGAATAAAACGCGGTCACAAACACACCGGCGAGCACCGCAAAATAGGCAAAGCCCGAAGCGGGCAGATTGCTGAAATGCACGGTTTCAATGATGCTGTCCTTGGAGTAAAAGCCCGAGAACAGGGGGGTGCCAATGAGCGCCAGGGAGCCCAGCAGCGAGGTGATCCAGGTCAGCGGCATGTATTTGCGCAAGCCTCCCATCCAGCGGATGTCCTGGTTGTGATGCACGCCCATGATGACCGAGCCCGCGGCCAAGAAGAGCAGCGCCTTGAAAAACGCATGCGTCATCAGGTGAAACACGGCGACCGAATACGCCGACGCGCCCAAGGCCACGGTCATGTAGCCCAGCTGCGACAGGGTCGAATAGGCCACAACGCGCTTGATGTCGTTCTGGATGATGCCCAGGAAACCCATAAACAAGGCCGTGATCGCACCGATGACCAAGATAAAGTTGAGCGCGGTGGCCGACAGCTCGTACAGAGGCGACATGCGGGCGACCATAAAGATACCGGCGGTGACCATGGTGGCGGCATGAATCAGGGCCGAGATCGGTGTCGGGCCTTCCATCGAATCGGGCAGCCAGACGTGCAAGGGAAACTGCGCTGACTTGCCCATGGCGCCAACAAACAGACAAATACAAATCACCGTGATGAGCATCCAGTCGCTGCCGGGAAACTTCAAGGCCGCCAACTCGTTGCCCTTGGCAAAGACTTCGCCATAGTTCAGCGAGCCTGCGTAGGCCGCGATCAAGCCGATGCCCAAAATGAAGCCGAAATCACCCACCCGGTTGACCAGGAAAGCCTTCATATTGGCAAAGATGGCCGTCGGCTTGTTGAACCAAAAGCCGATCAGCAAGTAAGACACCAGACCCACCGCCTCCCAGCCAAAAAACAGCTGGAGCATGTTGTTGCTCATCACGAGCATCAGCATGGAAAACGTAAAGAGCGAAATGTAGGCAAAGAAGCGGTTGTAGCCTTCGTCCTCGTGCATGTAGCCGATGGTGTAGAGGTGCACCATCAAGGAGACAAAGGTGACCACCACCATCATCATGGCCGTCAGGCCATCGACCAGAAAACCCACCTCCATCTTCAGGCCGCCGACCACCATCCAGGTGTAGAGGGTTTCGTTGAAATGGGCACCATCGACGGCCACCGCCTTGAGCGTGACGGCCGACAAAATGAAGGACAGCAGCACACCCAAGATGGTGAAGGTGTGGCTGAGCTTGCGGCCGATGCGGTTGCCGCCCAGGGCGGTGCCCAGCACCCCCGCCAGCAGAGAGCCGATCAGCGGCGCCATCGGCACGGCCAGCAAGGTGTGGGCATTAAGCGTTTGACTCATCGTGTGGTTCTCATGCGCGTGAGGGCGTGGGGATCAGAGGGCCTGGCCGCAGCTTAGCCTTTGAGGTCATTGAGCTCATCGACGTTGATGCTGGACTTGTTGCGAAACAGGAGCACCAAAATCGCCAGGCCGATAGCCGACTCGGCGGCGGCAACCGTCAGGATGAAAAAGACGAAAATCTGACCGGCCATATCGCCCAGGTAATAGGAAAAGGCGACGAAATTCATGTTCACGGCCAACAGCATGAGCTCGATGGCCATGAGCAGCACGATCAGGTTCTTGCGGTTCAAGAAGATACCGATCACCGACATGGCAAACAGCAAGCCGCCAAGGCTCAGAAAATGGCCCAGGGAAATCATGCTTTTTTCTCCTCGCCCGCAGCTGCAACTGGCTCGGGCGCAGCCGCCATCTCGCTCGGTTTGATCTTGAGCAGTTGCACGCGATCACGGCGCTTGACGCGCACCTGCTCGGACGGATCGATGGCCTTGGAGTCTTTGCGCTCACGCAGCGTCAGCGCAATGGCTGCGATGATGGCCACGAGGAGCAAAACCGCCGCGGCCTGAACCGGCAGCAGGTAGTCGGTGTAGAGCACCTTGCCCAGCTCCTTGGTGTTGGAGTAGTCAGCGGCAGCCTGGGCCGCTGCGGCCGCGGCAGGCGGCGCGGTGATGCGAAAACCGCCCATCAGCACGGCAGCCATCTCCAGGGCGATCACGGCGCCCATGATCGCCGCAAGCGGAAAGTGTTTCCAGAACCCCTTGCGCATGCTGTCGATGTTGATGTCGAGCATCATCACGACAAACAAAAACAGGACCATCACGGCGCCCACATAGACCAGCACCAGGGTGATGGCCAGGAACTCGGCCTTGAGCATGAGCCAAAGCGCGGCGGCCTGAAAGAAGGCCAGCACGAGATACAGGGCTGCGTGGACCGGATTGCGCGCCGTGATCACGCGAAACGCTGCAAACAGCAGCACCGCGGAAAAGGCATAAAACAGGGCTGATTGGACGTCCATGGTTCTGGCTTGGTTCTGTCACCCTCGGCTTTAGGGCCGCTCGGTGGGCAGGTGTTCCTCGGTTCGGTTCAGCGGATCGGTTTGCGGGCTTCAGCGGTACTTGGCATCGGCCGCTTTGTTGGCCGCGATTTCGGCCTCATAGCGGTCGCCGACGGCCAGCAACATCTCTTTGGTGAAATACAGGTCGCCCCGTTTCTCGCCGTGGTACTCGAGGATGTGGGTCTCGACGATGGAGTCGACCGGGCAGCTTTCCTCGCAAAATCCGCAAAAGATGCACTTGGTCAGATCGATGTCATAGCGGGTGGTGCGTCGGCTGCCGTCGTCACGCACATCCGATTCGATCGTGATCGCCAGCGCCGGACAAACGGCCTCGCACAGCTTGCAAGCGATGCAGCGCTCTTCGCCATTTTCATAACGCCGCAGCGCATGCAGGCCGCGAAAGCGCGGCGACAGCGGCGTCTTTTCTTCCGGGAACTGCACCGTGATCTTGCGGCTGAACATGTACTTGCCGGTCAAGGCCATGCCCTTGAACAGCTCAGTGAGCATGAAACTGGAGAGGAAGTCCTTCAGGGAGAAGGACGAGGGCCGGGACAGGGTCTCAGTGCTCATGGCTTACTTCCAGATATTGAACGGGGTGTGCATCCACACCGCCACCACCACCAGCCACACCAAGGTGACGGGAATAAAGATTTTCCAGCCCAGACGCATGATCTGGTCATACCGAAAACGCGGGAAGGTGGCGCGCACCCACAAGAACATGGTGACCACCACAAAGGTTTTCAGGCCCAGCCAGATCCAGCCCGGCACAAAGCCCAGGGCTTCCACCGGTGGCAACCAGCCG
>CANHBU010000023.1 GCA_947458345.1 Comamonadaceae bacterium | reverse complement strand
GTTGTAAGGTCCTGAGGCGTACTCGAAGGACGCGCCGAAGCCCGCCGCCACACTGGGGTTCACATGACGTAAAACGGTCTCAGGCTTGCTGTAAACGATCTGCCGGCGACGGGCCGAAGTGCGCAGTCGGGCCTGCTCGCTGCCGATCTCGCGCGCATCGGCTTTGCAGGCGCCCGCCAGATTCTTGAAGGTGAGCATGGTTTTTTTGCGGCTGCCTGTGGACCAGTGGACGCGCAGGCTGTGCTGCAGCATCCCGATGCTGGCTGGATGATGCACGAGGTCAGCTTCAAGCCCTGGTCCGCCTGCCGCCATGTCCACCCGGTGATCGAGGCCGTCATCGCCTTGCGGGCCCAGGTCGGTGCGTCCACGCCGATTGAGTCGATCGATGTGCACACCTACGCCGATGCCATCTCCTTTGCCGACTGCGCCACGCCGCGTTCGGACCATCAGGCGCGTTTTAGCCTGCAGCACGCTGCAGCCGTGGCTTGGTCGCGCGGTGACATGAATCTGCGCGACAGCCACAGCGATGCGCGCGACGACCGCCAGATTGCCGATTTACGCGCCAAGGTGCGCCTGCACTGCGATGCGGACATGACCGCCGCCTATCCCGAGCGCTACGGTGCCACCGTGCACCTGCGCGATGCCGGTGGCGCCCGGCATACGGTCACCGTACACACCGCCAAGGGCGACCCGGAAAACCCGCTTTCGGTCCGGGAGATCCAGGACAAGGCCCTGCGCCTGATGGGCGCGGCCGGCCTGAGCCCGGTCATCGGCCAAGACATCGTGCAAAGCTGCTTGGCCCTGTCCGAGGGCGCGCCGCTGTCTGGGCTGCGCGCCGCGCTCGTTCAGGCCCAGGCCTAAGTTCGGGCCTAAGTTCGAGCCTGAGTTCAGCCCTTTTGAGCGCAGCGGCGGGCCCTTGTTGGCTTGTTTGCGCCCGCTGCTGGATCGTTTGCTTGCTCGCGAAGACGAGACAGGGTGGGGCGATGACGAGACAGGGCGCGGCGGTGGCCAGCTTTACGGCGGTGGCGGGGCCGTGGGGCGATGGGTCTGGCCTGTAAAGAATTCATCGAACAGTGCCAACAGGCTGGGCAGCTCGAGCGCGAATCGGGTTCGGTTGACGAAGTAGGCCTCGCAGGCCACAGCAAAAAATTCGGCGGGGGCAGTGGCGGCGTAGGGGTCCAGCCAGGGTGTGGGGCCGCCGAAGCGTTGGGCCTTGGCCAGGGCTTCGGTGTAGTCGTCAAAGGCCGCTTGCATGACCCCTGTCCAGCGCCGCGCCAGTGCGCTTGAGTGCAGGGGTGGACAGCCGTCGGCTGCGCCGTCGCGCATGTCGAGCTTGTGCACAAACTCATGGATCACCACGTTGTAGCCGGTCTGGGTGCACGCCTCTTGGACATCTTGCCAGCTCAGTGTGACCGGGCCGCCGGGCATGGCTTCGCCGCTGAGCTCTTCGCGGTAGTGGTGCACCACGCCGGCTTCGTCTTGCAGCTCGCGTCGTGCGAGCATGGCGCCGGGGTGGACCACGATGCCCTGAAAGTCGTCGTACCAATGCAGTCCGAGATTGAGCACCGGCAGGCACGCCTGCGCAGCAATGGCCAGGGCCATCTCATCGGTGATCGTCAGGCCGTGCGCGCCGCTGAACTGCTTGCTGCGCAGAAACTGCGCGCTGGCCTGGCGCAGCGCGTCGATGTCGGCTTGGCTGCGCTCCATCAAAAAGGGGTACTGCGCCAAGGTGGCGTCCCATAGCGTCTGCGCAATCGGAGCGGGCGCTCGGCCCAGGTTTTTAAGGCGCTGCCACCAGTGTGTCATGCGGGTCTGGCTCAAGCCGCCGGCTTCAAAGCAGGGACAGGCGCTGCAGCTCGCACTGGCCTTGCGCTGTGCGGCTCAGGCGCAGCACCTGCGCCCTTTGCGCATCCCAGTCGCTGAGCACCTCGCGGGCCAGACCCTCGCCCAGCTCGTGCCGCGCCGGCCGGTGGGTGTGGCCATGGATCAGGGTGTGGGCCTGTGCGTCTTGCAGCGCCTGGCGGGCGGCCTGCTCGTCGACTTCGGCGTAACCCTCGCCCCTTGCCCAACGCTGTGCCTGCTCCTGCTGGCTTTGGGCGCGCAGCTGCCGTGCGATGTCTTGCCTCTGGCTCAGGGGCTTGCTCAAAAAGGCCTGCTGCCACGGCTGGCTGCGCACCTGGGCGCGAAACGCGAGGTAGCTGTGGTCGTCCAGGCACAGCGCGTCGCCGTGCGCAAGCAGCCAGCGCTGCTTGCCCACCGTGAGCACGCAGGGGTCGTCAAGCAATTGGCCCTGGCAGTGGGCAAGCAACTGCGATCCGAGCAAGAAGTCGCGGTTGCCGTGCATCAAAAAAAGTGCAAGCCGCCGGCCGCTGGCGCGCAGCACGTCGGCGCATTCGGTGGCAAATGCTTGGCCGGGCGCATGGAGCAGGTCGTCTCCGACCCACACTTCAAACAGGTCGCCCAGGATGAACAGGGCGTCGGCCGGTGTGCTCGCCATGTAGTTGGCCCAGACCGCTTGGGTCTGCGCATCGCCGGCGTGCAGGTGCAAGTCCGAGATGAAGTCCAGCGTGCGCCATGTTTCAGGCGCCTGGAGTTCACGCAGGCCCGCTGTCACGCCGCCTGCCCGGTTCAGGCCAGCACCTGAGCCTTCTCGATGACCACGTCTTGCTCGGGCACGTCGTCGTGAAAGCCGCGCCGGCCGGTGGGGCTCGATGCGATGCGGTCGACTACTTCGGTGCCTTCAATGACCTTGCCAAACACGGCGTAGCCCCAGCCCGAAGGCGTGGGTGCGCTGTGGTTGAGAAAGTCGTTGTCGGCGATGTTGATGAAAAACTGGGCCGTGGCCGAATGCGGCGCGCTCGTTCGGGCCATGGCCAGGGTGTAATGGTTGTTCTTCAGGCCGTTGTTGGCCTCGTTTTCAATCGCTTCGTCGGTGGGTTTTTGCTTCATGCCCGTCGCAAAGCCGCCGCCTTGGACCATGAAGCCAGGGATCACCCGGTGAAACACGGTGCCGTCGTAGTGGCCCTTGTTGACGTAGTTCAGGAAGTTGGCCACGCTTTTGGGCGCTTTTTCTGCGTCGAGTTCGACGGTGATGCTGCCCAGGTTGGTGATGTGGAGTTGGACTTTTGGGTTGCTCATGGTGTTAGCGAAGTTCTGTTGCTGAGACGATGACCACCGGCGTGCGGGGCACATCGGTGGGGAAGGGGCCGCCGGCGCCGGTGGGCTTGGACTTGATCTTGCTGACGACGTCGAGTCCGCTGATGACTTTGCCAAAAGCCACATAGCCAAATAGCTGCGGCGCGGCCAGCAAGTTGGCGCGGGGCACATTTTCGTACACCCGCCCCTGGTATTCGAAACGCGCCACCGGGTCGCCTGCTGGAATGGGCGTCGGATTGAGAAAGTCGTTGTCTTTGACGTTGATGAAGAACTGCGCCGTGGCCGAATTGGGATCGCTGGTGCGGGCCATGGCGATCGTGCCGTTGACGTTGAGCGGACCGCCACGGGCCAGCGCCTCGCGCCCTTCGTGGGCAATCGGCGGGCGTGTCGGTTTTTGCCGGTACTGCGCGTCAAAGCCTCCGCCTTGGATCATGAAGCTTTCGATCACCCGATGAAAGACGGTGCCGTCGTAGTGCTTGTCGCGCACATACTGCAGAAAGTTCTCGACGGTTTTGGGCGCCTTGTCGGGATAGAGCTCGACCACGAATTCGCCGTCGCTGGTGATAAAGCGTACCCGCGGCGTGCTTTGCGCGTGCGCCAGAGCGCCGGCCAGGTTGGCTGCAGCGAGCACTGCGATAAGAAACAGGCGTCTGGGGCAGGGGGCAAAAGTCATGGGGTTGTGGCGCAGGTCAGGGTTGAGGCGGTTTTTGCCCGAGCTGGCGCAGCAGCTCGAGCTTGGGCGCAATGCGCTGGCGGCTCGGTTCGAGCTCCATGGCCTTGGCATAAGAGCGGGCGGCCAGTTGGGCCAAGACATCGCCCAGGTTTTCGTGCGCGGTGGCGTAGGCCGAGTCGTTGCGCAGGGCCATCTCTAGGGCGGCGCGGGCTTGCTCGAGCTCGTTGCGCGCGGCCAGAAGCACGGCCAGGTTGTTGTAAGGCTCGGGCAGTTCGGGGTAGTCCTGGGTCAGGGCCACCAGCATTTTTTCGGCCTCGTCTTTGCGGTCGAGTTCGACCAGGATGCCCGCGCGCATGAAACGCATCTGCGGATCTCGCGGCTTGCTGGCCAGGTGGGCCTCGGCGCGGGCCAGCGCCTGCTGCGGCTGGCCGTTGCGGCTGAGGCGGTTGACTTCGGCGTATTCATCGGCACGCGCCGGCGCTGCGATTATCAGCAGGGCGCTTAGCACGGCAGTCAGCAAAGCCGGCACCTTGGCCGCCACCTTGGCCGGCAAGGCGGCCAATGGCTCGGTTGCTGCCTGCTGGGCCGGCCCCTGCGCAACTCCCTGCGCAACTCCCGGCTCACCTGCGAGCCGGCGCGTCCCGGGCAGAGGGCCTGGGCTCTTGCGGTGTGGCGATGGGCGGGCGGGGCTCATGAATGAACAGCGGCTCGGTGGTGTGGTGGGCGGTCGATGCGGCGGCGCAGGGCAGACCTGGGTGCGGAATTTGGCCCCTGTGGCCGCAAGAAAATCGGCGTCCCTGGGGGTTCCCATCTTGACGGGCGATTGTAGCGGAGGGGTATAGTTGCTCCATTGGCCTTGTCTGCGCTGGTCACTCGACCGAACACCTAGAGCCCCGACAGCGCGCCGTTTGAATCCAACGCCCGTCTTTCCCATGAGCCTTCGCATCTACAACACGCTGTCGCGTGCCGTGGAAGATTTTTCCCCCTTGCAAGCCGGGCATGTGCGCATGTACGTCTGCGGCATGACGATTTACGACCTGTGTCACATCGGCCATGCCCGCATGATGATGGCCTTCGATGTGGTGCAGCGCTGGCTCAGGGCCAGTGGCCTGAAGGTCACCTATGTGCGCAACATCACTGACATCGACGACAAGATCATCAAGCGTGCGCTCGAGCGGGGCATCACCATCGGGCAGCTCACCCGGGAGATGACCCAGGCCATGCATCAGGACATTGCTGCCCTGGGCATCGAGCCGCCCAGCGTCGAGCCGCGCGCCACCGAATATGTGCCGCAGATGCTCGCGCTCATCGGTCAGTTGCAGACCAAGGGCTTGGCCTATCAGGCCGACAACGGGGACGTTAATTTCGCCGTGCGCAAATTTGCGGGCTACGGCAAGCTCTCGGGCAAGTCCATCGACGAGCTGCGCGCGGGTGAGCGGGTGGCGGTGCACGAGGGCAAACACGATCCGCTGGACTTTGTCCTATGGAAATCGGCCAAGCCCGAGGAGCCTGCCGAGGCCAAGTGGGATAGCCCCTACGGTCTGGGCCGGCCGGGCTGGCATATCGAATGCTCGGCCATGAGCTGCCAGACCCTGGGCGAGAGCTTTGACATCCATGGCGGTGGCGCCGATCTGCAATTTCCCCACCACGAAAACGAAATCGCGCAAAGCGAGGGCGTCAGCGGCAAGCCCTTGGCGCGCTTTTGGATGCACAACGGGTTTGTGCGCGTCGACAACGACAAAATGTCGAAGTCGCTGGGCAACTTCTTCACGATCCGCGATGTGCTGCAGCGCTACGATGCCGAGACGGTGCGATTTTTCATCGTCCGCACCCACTACCGCAGCCCGCTCAATTACAGCGATGCCCACCTCGACGATGCCCGCAGCGCGCTCAAGCGCCTGTACACCGCGCTCGATGGGGTCAAGCCCGAGCCGCTGACCCTCGACTGGCAGCATCCGGTGGCAGCCCGCTTCAAGGCGGCAATGGACGAAGACTTTGGCACGCCCGAGGCCATTGCGGTGCTCTTTGATCTGGCCGGCGAGGTCAACCGCGGCAAGTCATCGCGTGATGCCGGGCTGCTGCGCGCTCTGGGCGCAACCCTGGGCCTGCTGCAGGGCGACCCGGCGGCCTTCTTGCAAGCCGGCGTGGGCGTGGACGCGCAGGAGATCGAGACGCTGGTGGCCGAGCGCGCCGCGGCCAAGGCCGCGCGTGACTTTGCGCGGGCCGATCGCATCCGCCAAGATCTGCTGGCCCGCGGCATCGTGCTCAAAGACTCGCCGGGCGGCACCACCTGGGAAGCGAGCTCATGAAGACGCTGGCCAAGACCGGTCCGGCCACCACCGAGCGCACGGACTCGCCCGCTGTGGTCACCATGCTGCCCGACTACTGGCAGGACGCCTGTGCCCATCTGGTCAAGAAGGACCGGGTGATGAAGCGCCTGATCCCGCAGTTTGGCCAGGCCTGTCTGCAGTCGCGGGGCGATGCCTTCGTGACCCTGGCGCGCAGCATCGTGGGCCAGCAGATTTCGGTCAAGGCGGCGCAAAGCGTGTGGGACCGGTTTGCCCGCCTGCCCCGGCAGATGACGCCGCGCAATGTGCTCAAGCTCAAGGTCGACGACATGCGCTTGGCCGGCCTGTCGCAGCGCAAGGTCGAATACCTGGTCGATCTGGCCCTGCACTTCGACTCCGGTGCGGTGCACGTCAAGTCCTGGGAGTCGATGGCCGACGAGGACATCATTGCCGAATTGGTGGCGATACGGGGCATAGGCCGATGGACGGCCGAGATGTTTCTGATCTTTCATCTCATGCGGCCCAATGTGCTGCCCCTCGATGACGTCGGCCTGATCAACGGGATCAGCCAGAACTATTTTTCGGGTGAAGCGGTCAGCCGCAGCGAGGCGCGCGAGGTGGCTCTGGCCTGGGCGCCGTACTGCACCGTTGCGACTTGGTATATTTGGCGCTCGCTTGACCCACTGCCCGTCGATTACTGAGTCGATGGACTTGGACACCGAACCCGCTGGCAGGCGGGTCTGCTTTTGAAGGAACAGCCCATGGCCAAGAGGACCTTTCTCGATTTCGAGCAGCCCATTGCCGACCTCGAGGAAAAGATCGAGGAGTTGCGCTACGTCCAGACCGAATCGGCGGTCGATATTTCGGCCGAGATCGAGCAGCTGTCCAAGAAGAGCCAGCAGCTGACCCGGGACATCTACAGCGATCTGAGCCCTTGGCAGATCACCAAGATCGCCCGCCATGCCGAGCGCCCCTACACGCTCGACTACGTTGGCGAGATCTTCACCGACTTTGTCGAATTGCACGGCGACCGCCACTTCAGCGACGACCTGAGCATTGTCGGCGGGCTCGCGCGGTTTAACGGCTCGGCCTGCATGGTGCTGGGCCAGCAAAAAGGACGCGACACGCGCGAGCGGGCGGCGCGCAACTTTGGCATGACCAAGCCCGAGGGCTACCGCAAGGCCCTGCGCCTGATGAAGCTGGCCGAAAAATTCAAGCTGCCCGTCTTCACCTTTGTCGATACACCGGGCGCCTATCCGGGCATCGATGCAGAGGAGCGCGGCCAGTCCGAGGCCATCGGCCGCAACATCTTCGAGATGGCGCAGCTCGAAGTGCCCATCATCACCACCATCATTGGCGAGGGCGGTTCGGGCGGTGCGCTGGCCATCTCGGTGGCCGACCAGGTCATCATGCTGCAGTACTCGGTCTATTCGGTCATCAGCCCCGAGGGCTGCGCCTCCATCTTGTGGAAGACCGCCGACCAGGCGCAGGCCGCCGCCGAAGCCCTGGGCATCACGGCGCATCGGCTCAAGGCGCTGGGGCTGATCGACAAGATCGTCAACGAGCCCGTCGGCGGTGCCCACCGCGACCCCAAGCAGATGGCCGCCTTCCTCAAGCGGGCGCTGGGCGAGGCCTTGCGCCAGGTCAGCGACCTCAAGGTCAAGGAGCTGCTCGAGCGTCGTTACGAGCGCTTGCAGGGCTATGGCCGATACACCGACACCAAGGCCGAGGCGCGCTAAGCCCACCGCGCAAGCGACCGAGCGGGTCGGCCCATCAGCTCAGCCGGGCGCAGGGCCCGATCGCGCCCTTCAAACGCCCGTCAAACGCCCTTCATGGCCCCTTTGATTGCGCCCTCGGCAGCGCCTTCGACCGCCAGCATGATGACCCCCTCCCACGCCAACCCGGCCGCATCGGCGCTGCAGGAATTTGCGCGGGCGCAGCAACTGCGCGGGCCCGTGGCCGTGGCTTTGAGCGGCGGCGCCGATTCCACCGCCTTGCTGCTGGCCGCGCGGCAATGCTGGCCTGGGCAGGTCAGGGCGCTGCATGTGCACCACGGCTTGCAGGCGGCCGGCGACGATTTCGAGCGCCATTGCCTTGAGCTGTGCCGCGCGCTGGACGTGCCCCTAGATGTGCTCAAGGTGCAAGCCCACCCGGCGGCAGGCCAGAGCCCGCAGGATGCGGCCCGCCGCGCCCGCTACCCGGCCCTGGCCCGAAGCGCAGCGGCGCAGGGCTGCACCATGGTGCTGCTCGGTCAGCACGCCGATGACCAGGCGGAGACCGTGCTGCTGGCCCTGGGCCGTGGCGCAGGGCTGCCCGGGCTGGCCGCCATGCCCGAGCGCTTCGAGCGCGATGGCATGTCCTTTGGCCGGCCCCTGCTGGCCGTGCCCGCCGCCGCGATGCGCCAGTGGCTGCTCGAGCAGGGTCAGGCCTTTGTCGACGACCCGAGCAACCAAGACGAGCACTACAGTCGCAACCGCCTGCGCGCCCGCCTGATGCCCGCCCTGGCCGAGGTGATGCCGCACTTTCGAGAGACTCTGGCCCGCAGCGCGCGCCACGCCGCGCAGGCTCAGCAGTTGCTCGACGAGCTCGCCCGCGATGACCTGCAGCGCATCGGCAGTCCGCCCCGCCTGCGCGATTTGCAAGCCTTGTCGACCCCGCGCCAGGCCAATGCGCTGCGCCACTGGCTGGCCAGCGCACATGGCGCGCGGCCGAGCGCTGCTCAGCTCGATGAACTGCTTGTCCAGGTCGCTGCCTGCACCACCCGCGGGCACCGCATCGAACTCAAAGTCGCCTCGGGGCGGGTGATTCGGCAGAGTTCGGAATTGGTCTACCTCCAAGCCTGAGCGGTCGCCCCATCGCGCCGAGGGCGGCGCTTTCAGGGGCAGGGCGGTGCTTGCTGCAGATTCGGCCCTCTTGCAGCCTCGTCAGCTGGGTGAAGGGCGGGCTTTTATAATTCTCGGTTTTGTCGTTGGCAGCAGGCCCCAGGATCAACATCCCCGTGCCGGCCGCCCTCTTATAAATTCCCATGGCATTGATCGTTCACAAATACGGCGGCACCTCAATGGGCTCGACCGAGCGCATTCGCAATGTCGCCAAGCGCGTGGCCAAATGGTCTCGCGCCGGCCATCAGATGGTGGTGGTGCCCAGTGCCATGAGCGGGGAGACCAACCGTCTGCTGGCCCTGGCCAAGGAGCTGGCGCCGGCCAAGGCCGACGACGCTTACCACCGCGAACTCGACCAACTGGCCGCCACCGGCGAGCAAGCCTCTTCGGCTTTGCTGGCCATCGCCTTGCAAGCCGAAGGCCTGGCCTCGGTCAGCTATGCCGGCTGGCAGGTGGCCATTAAAACCAACAGCGCCTACACCAAGGCGCGCATCGAGTCGATCGATGACGCGCGCGTGCGCGCCGACTTGGCCGCGGGCAAGGTCGTCATCATCACCGGATTTCAGGGCGTTGATGGCCAAGGCCACGTCACCACGCTCGGCCGGGGTGGATCAGACACCTCGGCGGTGGCGGTGGCGGCGGCCCTGAAGGCCCAGGAATGCCTGATCTACACCGATGTCGATGGCGTCTACACCACCGACCCGCGCGTGGTGCCCGAGGCCCGGCGCCTGAAGACGGTGAGCTTCGAAGAAATGCTCGAGATGGCCTCGCTGGGCTCCAAGGTGCTGCAGATCCGCTCGGTCGAATTTGCCGGCAAGTACAGGGTCCCGCTGCGGGTGCTGTCGAGTTTTACGCCCTGGGACATCGACCTCCAAGAAGAGGCCAAGTCTGGCACCCTGATCAGTTTTGAGGAAGACGAAAACATGGAACAAGCCGTAGTCTCGGGCATCGCCTTCAATCGCGACGAAGCCAAGATTTCCCTGCTCGGTGTCCCGGACACGCCCGGCATCGCCTCCCAGATCCTGGGCGCGGTGGCACAAGCGAACATCGAAGTGGACATGATCATCCAAAACGTCAGCCACGAGGGCAAGACCGACTTTAGCTTCACCGTCCACCGCAACGACTTTGCCCGCGCCATCGATCTGCTCAAGAGCGTCGTCGCGGCCAAACTCGGTGCCCGCGAGGTGATTGGTGATGCCAAGATCTGCAAGGTCTCCATCGTCGGCATCGGCATGCGCAGCCATGTGGGCGTGGCCAGCAAGATGTTTCGCGCGCTGAGCGAAGAGGGCATCAACATCCAGATGATCTCGACCAGCGAGATCAAGACCTCGGTGGTCATCGACGAGAAGTACATGGAACTGGCCGTGCGCGCCCTGCACAAGGCCTTCGACCTCGACCAGCCGCCGGCCTGAGCGGCGCTGTTGCCGATGCGATGGCGGGGTTTCGCAGACCCTTCCTAAGTCATGCCATAATTTGCGCTAGCTGGAAACGTGACCGAGTGGCCGAAGGTGCTCCCCTGCTAAGGGAGTATGGGGTGTAGAGCCTCATCGAGGGTTCGAATCCCTCCGTTTCCGCCAAGCAACCCGTTGATCTTCAACGGGTTTTTTGGTTTTTGGGGCCGTTTGGTGCGGAATTCGCTCAAACGCTGGTGCGGAATCGCTCCGATTCCGTACTCACATTCATCGCCGCATTGACTTTTTCCAAATTGCGATTGTCATCGCCCTTAGGCGAGCACCTTTCGTCCCTGCCCCAATCAACGCAAGGTCTTGTCGAAAAAATGTCGCACATGCGCCCTGGCGACCTTGTTTGCTTCAGGATCTGAGCGGAGGGTTCGCATGCCTGTCGCGCCACCGTCTGTGCCTTGGACGCTCTGATCGGTATTGAGCCGGTCGAAGCCGTGGTGCGCACGGGGGTACTCGAAATAGTTGTCAGCCAAGTTCCAATTTCGTGCGAGGTCCTTGCACATCGTGGCGGGAGTCCAGTTGTCTTCTTGGCCCATGTGAATTTGAAGCGGGATCTTTCGGCTCAAGAAGTTCAAGGACGTCTCGCAGTAGGGATAAAAGGCCACGGCACTTGTCAGGTAGGACGCGCCGATTTCCCGCTCTGCGTCCTGTTGGGTTGAGGCATACAAAGTCGCCCATGCGCCATGGCTAAAGCCGATCACGCCGACCTTTTTTTCGCTCCACTCTTGGCTCATGACCCACTTGGCCGCCAAGTGAGCATCGATCGCCCTTTGCAGCGGCGGTACGTTCATAACCTTGGTACAGGCCGACGAGACAGATCGAGACTTGAAAGAGTCAATGACCACTGCATTAAAGCCCCATTGCTGTAGCTGGTTGGCCCATTGAAGGTGGTGCGCGTCTACGCCCCCGCAGCCGTGCATCACGAGAACGGTCGGCGCAGGTAGCTTGTCGGCCTTAAACACCTCCGCCCCGATCTGAGTGGGCGACTTGTTGTAAATGTTGAGGGTGTCAACGCTGCCACCGGTTGTGACACAGGCACTGAGCATGAAGGATGCCGATAGGACTGAGAGTGATTTCATGCTTGAATGGTTCCGTTGTCAGTGGCCGCTTTCTTGGGCGACGGGCGCCGAATCCAGGATGCCGCTGGAGACTCGCTACCGGATCACGTAGTTTCGGTTCATCCACTTGGTCCAAGTTTAAGACACCGAAAGGTATGAGTCACAAGGTCGTAGAGGAGCGTT
>CANHBU010000022.1 GCA_947458345.1 Comamonadaceae bacterium | reverse complement strand
CATTCCCCTGCTCGACGTGGTGGCCGAAGACGCCGACCTGATGATCCGCTTTGGCAGCGGCCGCTATGCCGACGTCGAGCATGTGTGCCTGGTCAAGGACGAGGTCACGCCCCTGGCCTCGCCGGCCTTCGTGCGCGAGCATGGCCCCTTTGAAAGCCCGCAAGACCTCGAAGGCCAGGCCCTGCTGCGCTCGCCCCTGGAGCCATGGCGCACCTGGTTCGCAGCCCAGCACCTGGACTGGCCCGAGCCGGCCGAAGGCTCGCAATTCAACGACGTCGGTCTGATGTGTGATGCCGCAGCCGCCGGCATGGGCATCGCCCTGGTACGCCTCAAACTCGGCGCCCCCTGGCTCGACAACGGCTCACTCATCCGCCTGCTGCCCCAGACGGTGCCCAGCCCCCACGCCCACTACCTGTGCTGGCGAACCGGCGCGATGGACCGCTGGGAATGCAATGCGTTTGCGCAGTGGCTAAAACAGGCGACTTGAGAGACGGTTGCCCCGACTTCACGCCGGCCTGTAAATTTCCTCACGCCGGCGGGCGGGGCGGCGCAGTACAGTGCGTACTCACGGGAGATCCGCCATGAATGCCCGTTTGAGCAGCCAGCAAGCACTATCCATTGAACGCGCCAGTCGGCAGCCCCAAGTGGTCGCGGCCCTGCAACGGGTGCTGCCCGCGCACGCCCTGCTGTGGCACAGCGAAGACACCACCCCCTACGAGTGTGACGGCCTGACCGCCTACCGCGAGCGGCCGCTGGTGGTGGCCTTGCCGGAAACGCACGAGCAGGTGCAGGCGGTGCTCAAGGCCTGTCATGCGCTGGCTGTGCCGGTGGTGGCGCGGGGCGCCGGCACCGGGCTGTCGGGCGGGGCCATGCCGCACCGCCTGGGCGTGACGCTGTCGCTGGCCAAATTCAACCAGATCCTGGGCATCGACCCTCTGGCGCGCACCGCCACCGTGTAGTGCGGCGTCCGCAACCTGGCCATCTCTGAAGCCGCGGCGCCCTACGGGCTGTACTACGCGCCCGATCCGTCCAGCCAGATCGCCTGCACCATCGGCGGCAATGTGGCCGAAAACTCGGGTGGCGTGCACTGCCTCAAATATGGCCTGACGGTGCACAACGTCCTGCAGGTCAAGGGTTACACCATCGAGGGCGAGCCCATCGAGTTTGGCAGCACCGCGCTCGATGCGCCCGGCTACGACCTGCTCAGCGTGGTGATTGGCAGCGAGGGCATGCTGGCCGTGACCACGGAAGTGACGGTCAAGCTGGTGCCCAAGCCGCAACTGGCGCGCTGCATCATGGCCAGCTTTGACGACCTGCGCAAGGCCGGCGATGCGGTGGCCGCCGTCATTGCAGCGGGCATCATCCCAGCCGGCCTGGAGATGATGGACGGGCCGATGACCGCCGCCGTCGAAGACTTTGTGCACGCCGGCTACGACCTGAGCGCGGCGGCCATCTTGCTGTGCGAAAGCGACGGCACGCCCGAAGAAGTGGAAGAAGAAATCGGCCGCATGAGCGCGGTGCTGACCGCTGCCGGCGCCACCGCGATTGCGGTCAGCCGCGACGAAGCGCAGCGTCTGAAATTTTGGAGCGGGCGCAAAAATGCCTTCCCGGCCTCCGGCCGCATCAGCCCCGACTACATGTGCATGGACTCGACCATCCCGCGCAAGCGCTTGGCCGACATATTGCAGGCGATCGCCGAGATGGAGATCAAGTACGGCCTCAAGTGCCTCAATGTGTTCCATGCTGGCGACGGCAATTTGCACCCGCTGATTCTTTTTGATGCCAACGACGCCGACCAGCTCAAGCGCTGCGAGCTGTTTGGCGCCGATATTCTGGAGACGAGCGTGGCCATGGGCGGCACCGTCACCGGCGAGCACGGGGTGGGCATCGAGAAGGTCAACAGCATGTGCGTGCAGTTCTCGGCCGAAGAAAACGAGCAGATGTTCGCGATCAAACGCGCCTTCGATCCGCAAGGCCTGCTCAATCCGGGCAAGGTGATTCCCACGCTCAACCGCTGCGCCGAATACGGCCGAATGCTGGTGCGCGCCGGCGCGATCCGACACCCAGACCTGCCCAGATTCTGAGCCAAAGCCAGCAAGCCCAGGGCGATCGGGCCTGGGCTTGAGCGCTGCCCAACTCAGGCAGCATGGCCGCGGTCCGTATGCGCCCCACAACCACGCCGGCCGATCCGAAGCAAAATGGTGGGCATGGACTGGACCCCTTTAATTCAAACCGAACGCGGCGGCCTGGCCGAGTGCGTGCACTTTGGTGCAGTGGCCGTGGTCGACGCCAGCGCACGCCTGCTGGCCAGCGCAGGCGATGCGCAGCGGCTGACCTTCACCCGCTCCACCCTCAAACCTTTTCAGGCCCTGCCCTTCATGGAGGCCGGTGGCGCCGACCACTTCAAGCTCGATGAGCCACAACTGGCCCTCCTGTGCGCCTCGCACAATGGGCAAGACCGCCACGTGGCCCAGGTCGATCGCCTGCTGGCCGCCTCGCGCCTGGGCTATAAGCGACTGCAGTGCGGCTGCCACACGCCCTATTTTGTGGAGCTAGGCGTCCAAGGGCCCAGCGCGCCCTACGACGAGCGGCACCACAACTGCAGCGGCAAGCACGCCGGCTTTCTGGCCTACTGCGTGCAGCACGGCCTGCCACTGGATAACTACCTGGCGCTCGACCACCCACTGCAGCAGGCCATCGCGCGCGATTTGATGCGGGTTATGGAGCTGCAAAGCGATGAGATGGCCGTCGGTACCGACGGTTGTTCAGCCCCCAACTATGCGGTCGCGCTGTCGCGGCTGGCCTTGGGCTACGCCCGTTTGGCTGCAGGCAGCGCCAGCCCGGTTGGCGGCACGAGCCTGGCGCGGCTGTCCCAGGCGATGCGCAGCCATCCAGATCTGGTGTCGGGCAGCGGGCGCAACGACGAGGCCTTCATGCGCATCGGCCGAGGCGACTGGGTCAGCAAGGTCGGCGCCGATGGCGTCCAGGCCATTGGCAGTTGCAGCCGCCAGATCGGCCTGGCCATCAAGATCGCCGATGGCAGCAAGCCGGCGTTGTTTGCCGCCGCCGTCGAGGTGCTAGATCAGCTCGGCTGGCTCGACGCCCAGCAGCGCCAAGCGCTAGAGCCTTGGCGGGCCGCGGACATTCGCAGCATCAAGGGCGAACAGGTCGGCTTGCGTCGGCCGGTGTTCAAGCTCACACGGCACTGAGTTGATCAGGCCCTAAAGTGCCTGGCATCGGTGCTGCACCCGGTTTTGCAGCCTGCCTCACATCGACCAGGTCGTCGGCTGCGCCCGCTGCCGGTCGGCGCCGCTCAGGCCGGCAAGAAGCCAGGGCGGGTTGATCTGATCGTCCTCATCGGGTGAGATCAGCATCACCAGGTCGCCACCGAAGCGGCCCAGCCCCAGCGCAGAGGCCAGAGCGTGGTCCTGCTGCGCCGTCTTCATGCGCACGAACACCAAAAAGCGGCGCCGACCGGCCTGGTCGGCACGCACCAAGTCCAGTCGCACCACCTGGCCATGCTCAGAAAACAAGGCCTGCAATCGATCCTGCAGATCGAACACATCCAGACCCTGCAAGGGCCGGGTCGGGTCGGGAAAAGATCTGTCGAGCTGCATGGTCACACCGCTTCATGATGGGGCAAGGCCGATCAGTCTAGGTCTGCCTGGGCCTGCATAGGCGTGGCGCTTGCCTCGCTGCAGCGTAGGACAGGTCATGGGCGCAGACCCCAAAGGCATCGCAAAACACCGCAGGCCGATGGCGCTTGCTGCAATCGGGCCCCGCAATCAAACCTAAGCTCACACCCAACGCTTGCACCCAAGCTTGTACGGGGCTGCCTGTGGCGCCCCGTTCGATGCACGCGCCCAAACCCGCGCACAAACCCGCGTACAAATCGGCGCCCCTGACCCCGCCGCCATGCAGGCCTGGGCGAAGCGGCGCGGGCCAGGGCTTGCGCAGCGCTGGTCCAGCCACCGAAACGGAGATATCCACTGAGACATAGTTTGAAGCAGCTCACCGACCCGCCCGTATCCACCTCGTGGCCGGCAGTGCCACACCAGCACGATCCACTGCAAGAGCAGACCGCCGCATGGCTGGGGCTGCTTGCACATGCGGCCCAGGCAGCGCTGTGGAGCTGGCAAGCGCCGCACCCTGGCGCTGGGCTTGACGCTGAACTTGACACTGAGTCTGACAATCAGGGGGCCTGGGCGCAGGCAGCCGGCCCGCTGCGCTGGGACGCGGCACTGACGCGGTTGCTCGGCGAGCCAGACGCTGGCAGCCACCGATGGCAGCACCCGGCCGATCTGCTCGCGCCGGCCGGTCGCAGCGAATTGACCGCCGCGCTGGCCCGCACACAGGCCGCTGGCGCGTTGATCGAGCTGGAAACCTTTGCGCAGACCCGCACAGGCGCCAAGCTACCGGTGCGCTTGCTGATGCAGCACAGACCATCGGGCGGCCGTTCGATCTGGCTGGGCGTGCTGCAAGACCGGCGTGAGCACCGCCAGCAGCTGCAAGAGGCGCGGCAATTGCGCATGCAGCTGGGCACCACCCTGGCCAGCATGACCGAGGCCTTTGCCACGCTCGATCACGAGGCCCGCGTGAGCTACGCCAACGAGCCGGCCCGCCAACTGCTGGCCTGCGGCGTCGAGCCCTTGCTGGGCCGACGGCTTTGGAGCGAGCCACCGCAGCCGGCCGGCGAGCGCTTGCAGCTGGTGTGCCGGCAGGCACTCGATAGCGGCGAGCCCGCAGAGTTCGAGGCCTTTGTCGAGACACTGGACAAGTGGATCGAAGTGCGCCTGTACCCGTTTGATGAAGGGCTGGCCCTGTACCTGCGCGATGTCAGTCAGCGCCGCCAGATTCAGGAGCAGTTGCTGCTGCTGCACACCTGTATCGCCCGGCTTAACGACACGGTGCTGATCACCGAGCAGCGCATGGGCAAGCCAGCTCGCATCGTGTTCGTCAACCAGGCTTTCAGCCGACTGACGGGCTACAGCAGCCAGGAGGTCATCGGGCGCCACCCGAGCTTGCTCGAAGGACCGCTGACGCAAGCTGCCACACTCGATCGCATCGCACGCGCGATGGACAGATGGCAGGCTGTGCGCAGCGAGTTGATTCACTACAAGAAAAACGGCGAGATCTTCTGGGTCGAGCTCGAGGTGGTGCCCATTGATGAGTCGCCGCGCGGCGTTTGCCACTGGGTGACGGTCGGGCGCGACATCACAGCGCGCAAGGCACAGGACGACGCCATCGAACACCTGGCCTTCTACGATCCGCTGACCGATCTGCCCAACCGGCAGTTGCTGATGCGGCAACTGGAGGCGGCGCTGAGCCGGACCCAAGACCGCAGCGCCGTCGGCGCACTGATGTTCATCGACATGGACCATTTCAAGCTGCTCAATGACACGCTCGGACACGACCGTGGTGATCTGCTGCTGCAGCAGGTGGCTGCGCGCCTGCGCAGCTGCGTGCGGGCGGGCGATACCGTGGCGCGGCTGGGCGGCGATGAGTTCGTGGTCGTCATGATGCCGCTGGTTCAGCTTGAAGGGCAAGCCGCTGGCCAGCACGCCCGGCAAGTGGCCGAGCTCATCCTCAGTGCCCTGGCGCAGCCCTACGAGCTCGCCGGCCAGCCCTATCACGGCACCTGCAGCATCGGCGTGACCCTGCTGCACGACCATGAGCAGGGCCTGGCCGACTGGCTCAAACAGGCCGACCTGGCGATGTACCAGGCCAAGGCAGCGGGCCGCAACACGCTGTGTTTCTTTGACCCCAAGATGCAAGCGGCGGCATCGGCCAAGGCGGCCTTGACGGCGGCGCTGCGCGAAGGCCTGCGCGAGCAGCAATTTGTGCTGCACTACCAGCCTCAGGTGCAGGCCAACGGTTGCATCACCGGTGCCGAGGCGCTGCTGCGCTGGGCCCATCCGGAGGGCTTGCGTGGGCCCGACAGCTTCATTGCCCAAGCCGAAGAAAGCGGACTCATCTTGCCGCTGGGCCAGTGGGTGCTCGAGCAGGCCTGCCGACAACTGGCCCGTTGGTCGACGCAGCCCGGGCGGCGCGATTTGCGCCTGTCGATCAATGTCAGTGCCCGCCAGTTTCTGCAGCCGCAGTTTGTCGATCAGGTGCTCCAATGCGTGTCGCATCACCAGATCGATCCACACCGGCTCGAGCTCGAAATCACCGAAAGCCTGCTGGCCACCGACCTGGGCGGCACCATCGCGCGCATGCAGGCGCTGCGGCAAGCCGGTCTGAGTCTGGCCATCGACGACTTTGGCATGGGCTACTCGGCGCTGTCCTACCTCAAGCACATGCCTTTGCAGCGCCTAAAAATCGACCGCAGCTTTGTCAAAGACATGATCGAGGACCCGCGTGATGCGGCCATCGCACGCACCATCATCGAGTTGGCCACCGACCTGGGTCTGCAGGTGCTGGCCGAAGGGGTGGAGACCCTGGCCCAGCGCGACCTGCTGTCGCGCCTGGGATGCCAGGCCTACCAGGGCTTTGTCTTTAGCCCCGCGCTGCCGATCGCGCAGTTCGAGTCCTTGCTCAGCCACTGGCGCCCGGCCGAACACCAGACGGCTCCAACGCCGGTCTGAGCCCGTCTGAGCCCGTCTAAGCCCGTCTGAGCCCGTCTAAGCCCGTCTAAGCCCGTCTAAGCCGGTCTGAGCCCGTCTGAGGCCGGCGAGTCCTTCTGGGCCCGGCCAGCTCGTCAGGGCAAAGGCGCCGCAGCGCTCAGGCGGGGCAGGCGCAGCACAAAGCGGGCGCCGCCGCCGGGCCGGTCCTCACAGCTGACACGGCCGCCATGGCGCTCGGCGATCGTCTTGACCAGGGCCAGACCCAGACCCACGCCACCCGAATGCTCAGTGGCGCCGGGCAGGCGATAAAACGGCTCGAAGATGCGCTGGCGCTGCGCCACGGCAACGCCCGGACCCGCATCGTCGACCCAGACCACCAGCTGCGCGCCCTCGGTCTGCAGCGTCACCTGAACCTCACCGGCGCCATGGCGGTGCGCGTTTTCCAGCAAATTGCGCAGCAAACGGCGCAGCAGCCGCGGCGAGCCGTGCACCAGCAAGCCGCCGGCGGCCTGGGGCGCTTGCAACTGCGCACCGGTGCGCGCGCACTCCTCGGCCGCCAGGCCCACCAGGTCGAGCTCTTCCATGGGCTCGGCCTCGCCTTGCTGCAAGTCAAGCCGGCTGGCCAACAAGATCTCATCGATCAGCTGATCGAGCTCGCGGATGTTGCGCTCGATTTCCTCGCGCAGCAAACCCGGGTCGCTGGCGCCTCGACCCATGAGCTCCAGACTCATGCGGATGCGCGCCAACGGCGAGCGCAGCTCGTGGGAGGCATTGGCGAGCAAAGACTTGTGCGAATTGAGCAGCAGCTCAATTCGCTCGGCCGCCTGGTTAAAGCGCTCGGCCAAAAAGGCCACCTCGTCATTGCCCTGTACCGTCACGCGGGCGCTCAAATCGCCGCTTCCCCAACGCTCGACCGAGCTTTGCAAGCCTTCGAGCCGCTTGGTCAGGCGCCGGATCACCGGGTAGGCGCCCAACGCCACTGCCAAGGCCACCAGCGCGAGCAGCCAGAAAAAATTCATCGGCGGGCGCCAGCCCATCGCGCCCCTACCGTGCTCGGCGTGCTCCGCGCGCTGGCCCGCATGCGGGCCTGCAGACGGCCGGATCGGCCGCGACAGCTCGATTTGCAACTGCTGGCCCTCGCGGGTCTGCACATCGAACACGAGCGGACGGCCGGCGCGCGGCCCGAGCGGCGCCTCGGCCCGCCCAATAATCTCGCCTGCCTGATTGCGCACCAGCAACTCCCGCACGGGCACTTCGCGCGGCGAGGCGTCGCGCGAGACGCGCCAGGCCCAGCCTACGGCCAATGTGATCACCGCCACCGCCGCCACCACCGCCAGCCAAATGCGCAGATAAAGCCGTGAGCCGAGCGCGTTCATGGCTGAGCCTGGATGCATGAAGTTCTCCTTGCCCACTCAAGCGGCCCAGCGCCGGCTCTGGGCTCAGTCCTGCTGCTTGGCAAACACATAGCCGACTCCGCGCACGGTCAGGATGCGCCGCGGCGCTTTGGGGTCGGCCTCGATCGCCTGCCGGATGCGCCCCATGTGGACATCAATCGAACGGTCGAACGCCTCCAATTCGCGCCCACGCACGGCCTCCATGATCTGCTCGCGCGAGAGCACCCGACCGGCTCGCTCGGCCAGCACCAGGAGCAGGTCAAACTGGTAGGCCGTCAGTTCGCAAGGGCGGCTCTCGACACTGACCGTGCGCGCATCGCGATCAATCTCCAGGGAACCGAAACGCAGCGGCGGGCGCTGCGGCGAGGCGCCCTCGTCGGCCGGCGGGTCGGTGGGCATGCGACGGCGCAGGACCGCCCGGATGCGCGCGAGCAACTCGCGCGGCTCAAACGGCTTGGGCAGGTAATCGTCAGCGCCCATCTCCAGTCCGATGATGCGGTCCATCGGATCGCCCTTGGCCGAAAGCATCAGAACCGGCACACGGGCCACGGAACCGGGCAGCATGCGGATGCGCCGGCAAACCTCAAGGCCGTCGAGCCCGGGCAGCATCCAGTCAAGAATCACCAGTTGCGGCACTTCGCGCGCAAGTCGGGCCAGCGCTTGCTCGCCATCGCTGACATGGTCGAGCACATAACCGGCGGCCTGCAGGTAATCGACCACCATGGCCGCCAGCCGGACGTCGTCATCGATCAGCAGCAACCGGGTCGAGGTCATCTGCGCAAGTGTCGGCCTGCTCGGTCAAGCGCTTTGTTGACGCAGGTAAAGTTGTGTGAAGTCACGCCGGCTGCACGCTGCGGGTCTGAAGCTGCCGGCTGGCCCAGATCACCAGCAGCAGCACCGGCAAGCCCAGCGCCGTGGTCAGGACGAAAAAGGCCGGGTAACCCAGCGCATCGACCATGGCACCGGAATAGCCACCCAATGTTTTGGGCAGCAAGGTCATGAGCGAGCTGAAGATCGCATACTGGACCGCAGTGAAAGACACGTTGGTCAGGCTCGAGAGAAAAGCCACAAAGGCGGCGCTGGCAAAGCCGGCGGCCAGGTTGTCGGCCGCCACCACCGCATACAAGCCCGCCACGTCATGGCCGGCCTGCGCCAGCCAGACAAAGCCCAGATTGGTCAAGGCCGACAGCAGCGCGCCCCAAAACAGCGATCGCATCACGCCAAGCCGCGTGGCCAAAAGTCCGCCCCAAAAGCCGCCGACGATGCTCACCACCACACCGAAAGTCTTGACCGCATTGGCGATCTCTACCTTGGAAAAGCCCAGGTCCTGGTAGAACACATTGGAGATCACCCCCAGCACAATGTCCGAGATGCGGTACAGGCCCACCAGAGCCAGCAAAAGCCAGGCGGTGCGAGCGCCATAACGGGCAAAGAAGTCGAGCACCGGCATCACCCAGGTGGTGCGGGCCTGCGCCGCGCGGGCCAGGCCGAGCTTGACCAGCATGGCGCCCACGGCAAAGGCAGCGGCCAGCGACACCGCCATGCGGGCGGCCTCCAGCAGCAGGCCCATCAGCGGCCCCAGCTTGAGCCCGCCCCACAGATTGCCCCAAGTGGAAAAAACGCCCACGAAGGCCAGCACGCTGGCCAAGAACACGGCCAGCAAACGCAGGTGCTCGCTCGAAGGCTGTCGCTCGGCCTGCGCGCTGGCCGCCGGCTCGCGGGTCAGCAAGGTGGTGAGCATGCCCACCGCCATCGTGGCCGCCATGGCCAGATAAGTCCACTGCCACGCGCTGTAGGCATAAGCACCCTTGGCCGAGCCCCAGTACGAAGCCAGGTAGAGGGCGCCGGCCCCCGCCACGATCATGCCCAGCCGGTAGCCGGCAATGTAGGCCGACGACAGCAGGCCCTGCTGCTCAGGTCCGGCGATCTCGATGCGGTAGGCATCGATCACGATGTCTTGCGTGGCCGAGGCAAAGCCCAGCAGCACCGCAAACAAAGCCATGCGGGTGAGCGCCTCCGGGCCGGCCGAAGGGTCGGTGCTGGCCATGCCCAAAATCGCCAGCACCACCCCCAGTTGGGCCAGCAGCATCCAGGCGCGGCGCCGACCCAGCCGTGCCGACAGCAGCGGCAGGGGCAGGCGGTCAACCAGAGGGGCCCAGACAAACTTGAAGGAATAACCCAGCGCGGCCCAGCTGAAAAAAGTCACCGCCTTGCGCTCCACCCCGGCCTCGCCCAGCCACAGCGACAAGGACGAGAAGATCAGCAAAATCGGAATGCCTGCCGAAAACCCCATGGCCAGCAGGCACAGCACGCGCCAGTCCCACAGTGTGGCCAGGGTCTGACGCCAGGTCGGGCGGTCGATGGGCGGTCCAGAAGGGCTCATGGGCGCATTGTGCACAAGGGCGCCCCCATTTATGAGGGGCTGCTAGCGATCGGGCCGTAACCAGCTAACGACCCCACCCACGACCCCGCCCACGACCCCGCTCAAGGGTCGGTCAGCATGGCGGTGCTGGCGAATTGGCCGAGAAACTCCCTATCATTGGCGCCATGTGCTGGCTTTGTGACCTCAAGACCCCTGCGCCCGATCGTCCCGATACGCCCGGCCGCTGGAACAGCCGCCGCGGCTTTTTGCTCGCCGCAGCGGCGGGCAGTGCGCTGCCGGCTGCCGCGCAGGTCGATGTGGGAAGGGCGTCGGCCTTCGCCAAGCTGGTGCCCGCCGAGGAGATCGAAGCCTCCGCCGCCAAGCAATACCAGCAGATGCTCCGGCAAGCGGCCAGTCAGGGCGCGCTGGCACCGCCAGACCATCCGCAACTGCTGCGGCTGCGGCGCATTGCAGGCGATCTGATTCCATTTGCGGCGCCATGGAATCCACGCTCGCGCCAGTGGACCTGGGAAATCAACCTGCTGGGCAGCAAGCAGATCAATGCCTTTTGCATGCCCGGCGGCAAGATCGCCTTCTACACCGGCATCCTCGATCAGCTGCAGCTCAGCGACGACGAGACCGCGCAGATCATGGGTCATGAAATCGCGCACGCCCTGCGCGAGCACGCCCGCGCCCGCATGGGCAAGGGAGCGGCCACCAGCATCGGTGCAGGCCTGCTTTCGCAGGTGCTCGGCCTGGGCGACCTGGGCCGCACGGTGACCAACTCTGGCGCCGACTTTCTTACGCTCAAGTTCAGCCGGGACGACGAAACCGAAGCCGATCTGGTGGGCCTGGAGTTGGGCGCACGCGGCGGCTACAACCCGCAGGCTGGGGTCTCACTGTGGCGCAAGATGCAAAGCGCCAGCAAAGGCGCGCCGCCGCAGTGGCTGAGCACGCATCCGGCCGGCGCGACCCGCATCGCCGACATCGAAAAGACCCTGCCACAGGTGATGCCCCTGTACGAAAGCGCCGCGCGCAAGTAATCGTTAGGCGGCGTCTGATCAAAGAAAGGCCCCATCGCCGCGAGGGTGCGGCTCCCACAGCAGGGCTCATTGAGGGTGCGCGGGTCCCAGTCGCTCCAGGCCGGCGCAGGCCTCGTCCACAAGATCTTGCATGACATCGGCCACGCTGCGCACTTCATTGAAGTAAGCAATGCTCTGCCCGGCCGGGTAGTGCATCAGGGGCGTCACCTCGTGCTCGTCGATGGCGCCGAGCAGGTCGCCCACCAAGATGTCTTGCAAAGGCATCTTGAGCGGCTTCGGCGCCTCAGGAGCCGCCCACTCGTCCGACCAGGCCGAGCGGATCTGACGCAGCGTCTTGCCACTGTCAGCGCGCGAGATGACCGTGTCGTCGCTGCCGGCAGCCAGAAGCTTTTGACGCAAGGCATCGTGCATACGGTACTCGGCGGTGGTCAGCCAAGCCGTTCCCATCCAGACCCCCTGCGCGCCCATGGCCAGTGCAGCCAGCAGGTGACGCCCAGTGGCCACACCGCCGGCCGCCAGCACGGGAATGTCGCCGGCCATGTCGACGATCTGCGGCACCAGGGAAAAAGTTCCTATGGTGCCCGTGTGCGCGCCGGCGTCGTAGCCCTGGGCGACCAGGATGTCGATGGGCTTGGCCAGTGCGCTGCGCGCATGTTTGGGCGAGCCCACCAAGGCCAGCACCAGCTTGCCCGATGCTTTGGCGCGCTCGATCACATCGGTCGGTGAGCCGATGCCACAGGCCAGCAGGTTGACATCGGAGCGCATGATCACTTCGAGCTGCCGCTGTGCCACCTCCTCGGAGCGGACGAAACGCGATCGCATGCCCGCGCGCGTGGCGGGGGGCACGCCGTATTTCTGCTCGATTTCACGCACAAAGGCTTTGTGCGCCTCCGGCAATTGAGCCTCAATGGCGGCGCGGTCGTTGGTTTCGGGCATGCCTGT